>JAAUQL010000045.1 GCA_012033595.1 Cyclobacteriaceae bacterium
CGACAATGATGCAGTAAAAAAAATCTGTCATTTGGTCAATGAAAGTAATACAGTTTTTCCAGGTACTAATTTAAGGTTAATTTACAAATCCGCGACATGATCAATTACGTCAGGTCCGGAGGTCTGATATTAGAATAATTAGAACTAATTTTACCCTGTATTGGTTTGATACCGTATTATTAATGAATTGATCCAAAAATCGAAAATACGGATTACATCAATGCCAGTATTGAGAGGGGTTCCTAATTATCCATTATAGAGTTGTTCATAAAGCGCATTTATACATGGCAATCTGCCTGGTTGCACAGCATGGCCTTGCTTTGGTGCCTGCTCGGTCTGTCTGTTGTGGCCTTGGCACAAGGGCAGACAGAGATCAGTGGCATAGTGAGCGACGAAGAAAGCAATGAGCCTTTGCAATTTGTCAATGTGTATTTTGAAGGAACCACCGAGGGGGTGGTCACCGACGAAAATGGATATTTTTCATTGAAAAGCCCCGATAGCTACAGTGCCATTGTGCTTTCGTATGTAGGCTATGAGCAGCGTGTGATGCCTGTCAGGGCTTTTCAAAAGCAGGTGCTGGCCATATACCTCAAGAGCCAGCTTTATAACCTGGACGAAATAGTGGTGATGAGCGGCGAAAACCCGGCCTGGGCCATTGTTAGAGAGGCCGTGAAACGCAAAGAAAAATACGATAAGCGTTCGCTCAAAGCCTATGAATATCAAAGCTACAACCGCATCGAATTTGATATCGACAACCTGTCTACCAAGCTGGGAAAACGCAAGGTATTTAGTGACATCTGGGAAAACATCGATAGCACTGCCCTGGAGAAAAGTGCCGATGGTAAGGCGATATTGCCTGTCTTTCTTTCTGAGTCTGTCTCCCGCTACTATGTAAAAAACAATCCCTTTGCCAGAAGGGAGGAGGTGTTGAAAAGCAAGATATCGGGGCTGGCGGTAGAAGACGGAAGCATGGTATCGCAACTGGTTGGCACGGCATATCAAGACTACAATTTTTACAAAAATTGGCTGCGCTTTATGGAAAAGGACTTTATTTCGCCCATTGCAGATGGATGGAAAATGTTCTATGATTTCGACATCCTTGATACGGTATATGTGGGCAAACACCAGTGCTTCGAGTTGGCGGTAT
Source organism: Cyclobacteriaceae bacterium (assembly GCA_012033595.1). GTDB lineage: Bacteria > Bacteroidota > Bacteroidia > Cytophagales > Cyclobacteriaceae > JAAUQL01. The sequence continues at coordinate 1,148 of JAAUQL010000045.1, forward strand.
TTCCTAACAGGCCGCAAGACCCGGCCTTCAATGGCACCATTTGGATAAGCACCGACAGTTATGCGCTCAAAAAAGTGGATTTGTATCTCGACGAAGCCACCAACCTAAATTTTATAAACCGGATAGAGCTGGCGCAGGAACTCGAACAGTCAGAAGATGGCCCTTGGCTGCCTGCCCGCACCAGCCTGACCATAGATGTAAGCAACCTGGGCAAGAACATGGCCAGCTTTCTGGTAAAAATATATACAACCACCAGCGATTGGAAAACCAATGACGAAAAAGACAGTAAATACTACGCCAATGAGGTCTTTATTGCCGAAGATTTCAACGCACACAATCAGGTTTACTGGGATTCAATAAGACCTGAGGGACTCAGCGAGGAGCAATTGAGCACCTACAAGGTGATAGATACCCTGGTGGACATACCCAGGGTAAAAAGTTATGTAGAATTGATCAAGCTGGCCACCACCGGCTATTGGCAACGGGGCAAACTGGAATATGGCCCGTATCTTTTTGCCTATGCTCATAATAATTATGAAGGACATGCCATCAGACTGGGCATGAAAACCAATGAGTATTTTAGTCGAAAAGTGAGCCTCAGAGGCTATGCGGGCTATGGCACCCAAGACGAACAATGGAAATATGCGTTTACCGGGACGTATATTATCAAACGAAAACCATGGTCTGAAGTGGCCTTTCACAGCGCGGTCGAACTGGAACAGGTAGGCATCAACTCAGATGAATTGCTGGCTAGCAATTACATATTTTATGCCGCTACACGATGGCAGACTTTCAGGAGGCCGTATTACCACCACGACAATAGCATTATGCTGAAATCAGAAGTAGCCAAGGGCCTTACACACAAAATAGCCCTAAGGCATGAAGTCTTCGATCCGCGGTACCCGTTTTTTTATTATTCCGATCCTGCAGATGCCGATGCGCCATTGAAAAGTGTGATCTCTAGTCCGACCATAAAGCTATCTACCAGGTGGGCTCGAGATGAGATGTTCCTTCAGGATGGCAACGAGCGGATCAGTTTGGGAACCAGGCGGGCGCCCATAGTGCAGATCGACTATACCTATGGCATCAAAGACCTGTTGGATAGCGACTTTGGCTTTCATAAGGTGCAGTTGGAGTGGAAGCATAAGCTAAGATTGGGTGCCTGGGGCGAGTCAAACTACGCCATGAATACCGGCTATATTTTTGGTCAAATACCTTATTTATTGCTCGAAAACCATATTGGCAATGAGTCTTCATTCTACACCACTGGCGCCTTCAATACCATGAATTTTTTTGAATTTGTCTCTGACAAATATGCGACTTTGCAATATTCACATTATTTCCAGGGACTGATCATGAACAAGCTGCCACTGATAAGAAAATTGAATTGGCGGCTATTGGCTACCGGCAACGTGCTTTATGGATCTTTGCGACAAGAAAATAAAGACATCATTTCGCCAATCGATCCGGATGGCAATCCCACACCTGGTTTTAACGAACTCAACCCGGCGATCCCCTACGTGGAATTGGGGTATGGAATCGAAAACATCTTTAAGGTACTTCGCGTAGATGCGATCCATCGCATTACCTATCGGGATGAGCCCGAAGCACAAAAATTCGTTGTCAAATTCAGCTTTCAGTTCAAGTTGTAGTGCCTGCGAAGGCTTGCAGCCAGTCCGCGCACTTAGCACCGACGAAACAGGCGACAAGCTAGACCTTGTTCGAACTTTCGCCCTGATACCTTGAGCTTTTGTGCCAAACGAACACAGTAGCGTGATCAGTTATGTCGTCCCTGGGTCTGTTGTAGCCGCGTACAATGATTGGCGGTTGCCGGATTTTTTTTATATTTCCATCCTGGTTGACGCAAACCCCAAACATTATGATGAAATACGTCAAATATCCGACTCTGGTGTTTTTACTACTTTTTGTGCTTGGCATATCCCTGGGGATGGTTACAGTACTCAACGAAGAACTTGGTGTGGGCCTCCGCGCGCCACAGGGCGCGGAACTCCTCTTTGATGGTTCCCGCGCCATGCTCGATGATAAATGGACTTATTGGGAAGGGCCGAGGTTTTCATCGCAATTGCCTATCAAGTGGAAGATCGTCAATGATCCGGTAGACGGTGGTACGGTGGTCAGCAGCAACGACCCCAATGCCGCCGGCGGTAAATATGGCACCGCCGATATCGTTACCAAAAAGAAGTATCGCGACTTCAGACTGCATGTCGAGTTTTTGATTCAAAAGCCGGGAGGCAATAGTGGCGTTTATCTGCAAAACAGGTACGAAATTCAGATCCTCGATGGCGACTCTACCAAGCATGGACTTGGCGCGGTGATCAATGAAACCGAGTCGCCCTACCATCTCTATCATGGCGTTGGCCATTGGAATGCCTACGATATCACCTTCAGGGCAGCCCGGTTTGAGGATGGTACGCGTGTGGAAAAAGCCCTGGTAACTGTGTATTTCAATGGCAAAAAGGCCCATACCAATGTAGCGATCAATCAGGTTTGGGGTGGGCCAAACTCCGGATTGGATGGTGGAAATGATGGCGGGAGAGGCATAACTGATACCCCTGGCGGAATAAAACTGCAAGCCGAAGGCCACGATGTACGCTATAGAAATATTTGGATAGAAGAACTCGAATTGGTTACCGCGGATACTGATTTCTAAAAAATACTGATGACCGCGTTCGAACCTCGGGTAGGGAGCCTTTGATGCAGGCATACAGCGCTTGCAGGAGTGACCGGAAATATTTTTCCGGCCATCAGGTGCTGCCTTCCCCCCTTGCTTAAAGATAGAAGCGGGCTATCGGTGTTAGCTCAGGGCTTATCTGCCAAAGGGGTTGATGTTGGCCAGGGCTCTTTTTCCACCACCCATTTTGTTCATCGTTTTCATTAGTTTGCGCATATCGGCAAATTGCTTCATCAGGGTGTTGACCTGCTGTATGGTGGTACCGCTGCCGGTGGCTATCCTTTTTCTTCTGCTTCCGTCTATAATGTCTGGATTTGCCCTTTCATGTTTGGTCATGGACTTAATGATGGCTTCTATAGGTTTAAAAGATTCATCATCCACATCGAGTCCTTTCATGGCCTTGTTCATGCCGGGTATCATTCCGATCAGGTCTTTGATATTGCCCATTTTTTTGATTTGCTCCAATTGTGAAAGGAAATCATCAAAGTTGAACTGGTTTTTTCTGATCTTTTTGTTGAGGCGCATGGCCTCTTCTTCATCAAAATTCTGTTGGGCGCGTTCCACCAGCGAAATCACATCGCCCATGCCAAGGATACGCTGAGCCATCCGGTCGGGGTGGAACACATCGATGGCATCCATTTTTTCACCTGTGCTAATGTACTTGATGGGCTTTTCGACCACATTGCGTACCGAAAGGGCCGCTCCACCTCTCGAGTCGCCATCGAGTTTGGTAAGCACCACTCCATCAAAATCGAGGCGTTCGTTAAACGTTTTTGCAGTGTTTACGGCATCCTGTCCTGTCATAGAATCTACCACAAACAGCGTCTCTGCCGGGTTGAGGGCCTTTTTGAGCGAAGCGATTTCGTTCATCATTTGCTCATCGACCGCCAGACGACCGGCGGTATCAACTATCAGTATTTTCTTGCCTTTAGCTTTGGCATGGGCGATGGCATTTTTGGCAATGGCCACAGCATCTTTGTTTTCCGGCTCGGCATATACTTCTATGCCTATTTGTTCGCCCAGCACCTTTAGCTGGTCGATAGCCGCAGGGCGGTAAATGTCGCAAGCAGCCAGCAGTACCTGGCGACCTTGTTTTTTGAGCAAATTAGCCAATTTGCCACTAAAGGTGGTCTTCCCCGAACCTTGCAAGCCCGAAATGAGGACTACCGCGGGGTCGCCTTTCACATTGATGTCGGCTTTGGTGCCACCCATCAGTTCGGCAAGCTTTTCTTGTGTGATTTTTACCAGCAGTTGCCCCGGCGACACAGAAATGAGTACGTCTCTGCCCAGGGCATTTTCCTTGATTTTGTCCGTAACTTCTTTGGCCACCTTGTAGTTTACATCCGCATCGATCAATGCCTTACGGATTTCTTTCACGGTTTTAGCTACATTGATCTCGGTAATGCTGCCCTGTCCTTTGAGGGTCTTAAATGCCTGGTCTAGTTTGGTACTTAAATTATCGAACATACTGCTGAATTTTTTGCAAAAATAATAGAAATAAATTTACAGGGCAGGTTTATGATTTTGTAATCGGGCATTTTAGATATTATATTGGTAGCAATCCGTGCCCGGTAGCTGAAATCGCGCATTTGAGTGTACGGAATTGTACATCAATAATCTATAAAACCTTATCAATTGCAAGGGATTTGCCATGGCATGATTTTGATTGCCAATGTGCGGATAACTAAAAATAAACATGAAAAAGAACTTGCTAACCACTGCCTTTGCCCTGCTGCTCACTGTAGTGGCCACGCTGGCACAAGCCGACGACAAAATCGAAAAGAAATATCAAGTCGAAGATTTTTCTTCCATTTATCTACTGGGTCCATACGAGGTTCATCTAAGCCAGGGAGATCAGTGCGGTGTGACTATCCGCGCCAAAGAATCGTACTTTGAGCGGCTGGATGTATCTGCCGACCAGGGTGAATTGAGCATAGCCCTGGAGGGCAAAGGTTTAAAAAACTCAAAGTCTATAGAAGTATATATTAGTTTCAAAGACCTGGAAAAATTGAAAATTGAGGGTGCGGTTGATTTGCAATGTGAAACCCGGATCAATACCAGTAACCTGAAAATTGAATTTGACGGTGCCGGCAATGTTGAAATGAATATTTACGCAAGTAAACTCATCGCCGATATTTCGGGTGTGGGCAATTTTGAAATCAGTGGGGAAACAGACTATCATAAAGTCGATTTTTCGGGTATTGGCAACTACGAAGCTCAGGATTTACAGAGCAAATATACCATTGTGGAATCGAACGGGATAGGCAGTGTAAAGGTGTTTGCCAGCAACAAATTCAAAGGGGAGGCCAATGGCATCGGTTCGGTAGAATATTTTGGCGATCCCGATGAAGTAACGGTCAATGCCACCGGACTGGGAAGTGTGAACCGGCATTAATGATGCGCGCTTCCTGCTTCAGTCTGTACGGCGTCAGCATCATGCAACTAAATTTCTGCTTGCGTGATTTACATTCAGATCGACTTTTATGCCAAAGATTTTGAAACAATGAATGATCGATCTGCGAAGGCAAATGAAGATAGAAATGCCCGGTTGATTTCGGATTATGGCTATAATTTGCCTTCGTAAAGCAGCTTATTGCTGCGATCCCATTCTTTGCTGATAAAAGGTGAGTAGCTATGATCGTATGGGTCTGAAGGGTATTGGATTTCTTTTTTGCGGCGACCCATAAAAGGATAGTATTCAGTCCACTTGCCTACTTTTTCATCTTCCTTGTATTCACCTTTCACAGCCACCGTGCCATTTTCATGAAAGTAGTAATAGGTGCCTTCCTTTTGGCCGTACACGATCGGAATCACCTCTTTTAGCTTGGTCTGCTTGTCGTCGTAGTAGCGCACTTTTGAATCTTTGGGCCAGCCTCTATAGTATTTTCGTTTGTCGGTAAGCATATCGTTGCGGTCATATGTAGTCCAGCGGCCATGTTTGGTGCCTTTATAAAATATTCCTTCTTCTACTAGTTGTTCACCAACAAAGCGCTTGTAGGGTCCATGGAGAACAACACCCCTTTTATCCTCTATTTTTCCGGTGGTCCTTATTCTTTTACGTGTAAAATCGAACCAATAGATTTCGGGCACATAAGGATCGGTCTCTTTGTAGTCTTTGAGATAGTGAAAAATTTCCAGCTCTATCTTATCGCCATATCCGCGCCGGGCAAAGCTTTTTTTGGTTTTCAATCCATAAAAGACTTTTCTCTTGCGTCTCTTTTCTTTTCGCTTGGTGGCTTCCTTGGCCTCTTCCGATAGTTCCAGTTCATGCTCCATGTCAAATGTCATGGGCATTTCTTTAATCAGGCTAAAGCCGTCTTCTGTGTCGCCAAAAATATTAAATTCGGCGGTGTCGATTTCGGTGAGCTCCTGTGCTTGTACAGCCGCAGCAGCATAAAGCATCGAAAAGCCCACTAATAAATATCGATACATGATTGTCATCTTGAAAAATGGTGAATCCACGGCATTCAACGGAATTTAAAGACTATTATTATGGGTTCAGGCTTGCATACTCCTTGGCAAAATAGCTGAGGATAACTCTGGCGCCAGCCCTTTTTATGCTCAGCAAAACTTCCAACATGGCTTTTTCACCATCTATCCAGCCGTTCTGATGCGCCGCTTTGATCATGGCATATTCGCCACTTACGTTGTATGCCGCTATGGGCAGATGGCTTGCCTGGCTCAGTTCACTGATCACGTCGAGGTAAGAAAGGGCCGGTTTTACCATAAGTATGTCGGCGCCTTCCATCTCATCCAGTTCAGCTTCCAGCAGTGCCTCGCGTACATTGGCCGGATCCATCTGGTAGGTTTTTTTATCTCCGCTTTTTGGCGCTGAGTCGAGGGCATCACGAAATGGTCCGTAAAAGGCACTGGCATATTTGGCGGTATAAGACATGATCGACACTTTGGTAAAACCCTCATCGTCGAGCATTTCGCGGATATAGCCTACACGCCCGTCCATCATATCGGAGGGGCCGAGGATATCGGCTCCGGCTCTGGCCTGGGCGAGCGACATTTTGCCCAAAATCTCCAGCGTTTCATCATTGAGTATTTCACCGTTTTCTACCAATCCGTCGTGGCCGTCAGCGCTGTATGGATCCATAGCCACGTCGGTCATGATGCATGCTCCAGGAATATCTTTCTTAATTTGCCTGATGGTTTTCAGGTAAAAATTATCCTCATCATAGCTGATGGTGGCGTATTTGTCTTTTTGCTTTTCGTTAAATGCCGGAAATAGACAAAAGGTCTTTATGCCCAAATCAACACATTGCTGTATCTCAGCCAGCAATTGGTCTGGGCTGAAACGGAATATCCCCGGCATGCTGGAGATTTCTTGCTTTATGTTGTCGCCTTGAACCATAAAGAGCGGAAAAATCAGATCGTTTTTGCTCAGGGTGGTTTCCATCACCAATTGCCTGATTACTTCGCTTTTTCTATTCCTTCGGGGTCTTATGTGCATTTTATTTTTATTTAAGCATTCTGTCTGTTGCTCCTGGTCAGCTCACCGACCAATCACTTACTCACCAATCCACAAATTGACAAAAGCTGTTTGATAATTCAAACCTCTTGGTCAAATAATTGGCTTTTTATAAGGATTTAAGCATCGGCTATTGATAAAACATTTTTTACCTTTGCGCAATAAATCGAAAAGGAATTATGCTAAGAACTCATAACTGCGGCGAATTGCGCCTGGAAGATGCCACAAAACAGGTGACACTGTGTGGTTGGGTACAAAAAGTAAGGGACAAAGGTGGAATGATATGGATCGACCTCCGCGACAGGTATGGGATAACACAATTGGTATTTGACGAAAGCAAATCGCCCAAGGCGGCGATAGAAACCGCACGCAAACTTGGAAGGGAATATGTGATACAATCGGTCGGTACTGTGGTGGAACGATACGCCAAAAACGATAAAATGCCCACGGGCAATATAGAAATAGACGTGGAAGAAATCCGGATTCTCAATCCATCCATCGTGCCTCCGTTTACCATAGAAGACGAAACCGACGGCGGCGATGAATTGCGAATGAAATACCGCTATCTCGATATCAGGCGAAACCCTGTGCGCAAAAGCCTGGAGCTGCGCCACCAAATGCTGCAACAGACCCGCCAGTATATGGACGGTCAGCACTTTATGGAAGTAGAAACCCCGGTGCTGATAAAGTCCACTCCCGAAGGGGCGCGTGACTTTGTGGTGCCTTCGCGTGTAAACAAGGGGGAGTTTTATGCACTGCCCCAATCGCCCCAGACCTTCAAGCAATTGCTCATGGTATCTGGTATCGACCGGTACTTCCAGATTGTGAAGTGCTTTCGCGATGAAGATTTGCGTGCCGACCGGCAGCCGGAATTTACCCAGATAGATTGCGAAATGTCGTTCATTACCCGCGACGATATTTTGAGCACGTTCGAAGGCCTCATCAGGCACCTTTTTAAGCAGGTACTCCACTACGACCTGGGTACGGTAGTGCACATGAGCTACGATGATGCCATGAAATACTATGGCAACGACAAGCCTGATCTGCGCTTTGAAATGCAATTTTCCGAAATCGACGACCTGGTGAAAGGCAAAGGGTTTTCTGTGTTCGACGATGCCGAAATCGTGGTAGGCATCTGTGCCCCAGGATGTGCCGAGTACACCCGAAAGCAGCTCGACGAGCTGACCGAATATGTGAAAAAACCCCAGATAGGCGCCAAAGGCCTGGTATATAGCAAATACAACATCGATGGAAGTTTCAAATCGTCGATTGATAAATTCTACTCACAAGAAGACCAGCAGCGTTGGGCTGATCGCATGGGAGCCAGGCCTGGTGACCTGATGCTCATTTTGTCTGGGCCTGTCACACAGACCAGAAGCGCCTTGTCTGAACTGAGGTTGAAAATGGGCACTGCGCTGGGACTGAGAACCAGAAATGTTTTTAAGGCGCTATGGCTGTTGGACTTTCCACTGTTGGAATGGGACGAAGCATCACAACGTTTTCATGCCATGCACCATCCTTTTACCTCTCCCACACCTGAGGATATGGATAAATTAGGCACCGATCCCGGATCTGTAAAGGCCAACGCCTATGACCTGGTGATCAACGGAGTGGAGATTGGCGGCGGTTCCATCAGGATTCATGATAAAAAATTGCAGCAGCAAATGTTCAACGCACTGGGATTTACCGAAGTAGAAGCCAAAAAGCAATTTGGATTTTTGCTTGATGCCTTCGAATTTGGTGCTCCACCTCATGGGGGCATCGCCTTTGGCTTCGACCGGCTGTGTGCCATGTTTGGCGGTTCGGATTCTATTCGCGACTATATCGCCTTTCCCAAAAACAACTCCGGAAGGGACGTAATGATCGACACGCCTTCTACCATATCGCAAGAGCAATTGGATGAACTCAGCATCGCTTTGAAGCAGGAAGAAAAAGCCTAGCAAATGCAAGTTTACACGGTGACTAAATGGGGGGCATGAAGATGGTTCTGGTACCGCAGTTACAGGTGGCAGGGGCTTGGCTTTCAGCCTAGGTTTTCTCTATCCATTTGGTTGATTCATGAAAATTATAGGCTTTGAGCTTTTCTATCAGTTCAAGGATATTGTGCGAGTTGATGAGGGTACTTACTGTTTCGCTTTTTAAAAAACCTTCGTGCACCAGCTTGTCAAGAAAGCGGGTGATGTCATCATAAAAGCCATGAACATTGTATAGCGCCACGGGTTTTTTGATGAGCGATAGTTGCGACCAGGTAAATATTTCGAAGAGTTCTTCCAGCGTGCCTATACCGCCGGGCATGGCTACGAAACCTTGAGACAATTCTGCCATTTTTTGCTTGCGCTCATGCATCGAGTTTACAATCACCAACTTGCTCAGACCGTCGTGTCCGACTTCTTTTTCGTACAAAAACCTTGGGATAATACCCGTCACTTGTCCGCCATGTTCCATGACGGCATTGGCCAATACCCCCATGAGCCCCACGCTGCCACCACCATATACCAAGCCGATATTTTCCTCTGCGAGGCGTTTGCCAAGCTCATAGGCTGATTTTTCATAAATCGGGTGAAAACCCATGCTCGAACCACAAAATACACATATACTTTCCATAGTAACATTATTTAAGTTTTGTCCGATAGCCACATTCTATTAAAACGCATCTTCAAAATGGGTGATTTCTGTGGTGCTTTTCCTTACAATGGCAATGATATCGAAACGGATTTGCCCTTGCCAGGCGATATCAATGATGTACTGCACTGCGGCTTTATGGATATTTTCCACTTTATTTTCGTTTACAAATTCCTCAGGCATACCAAAAGCGGTGTTGGTACGTGTTTTCACCTCTACAAAGATCATCAAGTCGTTTTTGGATGCTATAAGGTCAATTTCCGATCGGCGGTATCGATAGTTGCATGCGCAGATGTGCCAGGCGTTTTGCTCCAAATAATCCCTGGCCAGCTGCTCCCCTTCTAAGCCCAATTCATTATTTTTGCCCATTAGCTATTATACCTTTCCAATTTTTAAACAAAACTGCAATGTCTGATTTATATCCATTAAAATTCGAAACTATTTTTAAAGATAAGATTTGGGGTGGACAAAAAATAAAAACTATCCTCAACAAAGATTTTGGCGATTTGCCCAACTGCGGCGAGACCTGGGAAATTAGCGGTGTGCAGGGGAACATTTCAGTAGTGAAAAATGGAGGCTTGCAGGGCAAAGATTTGCAAAGCCTGCTGGAAAAATACAAAGGAAAGCTGGTGGGAGAAAAAGTGTACCAAAAGTACGGCAATGAATTTCCGCTGCTGGTCAAATTTATCGATGCCAATGACGACCTCAGCGTACAGGTGCATCCCGATGATGCCCTGGCCAGGAAACGGCATAATTCCTTTGGTAAAACCGAAATGTGGTACATCTTCCAGGCCGATGATGATGCCACGCTCAACTCCGGGTTTAACCGACCCCTCACCAGGGCGCAATACCTCGATTATTTTAACAATGGTGAGCTAATGGATATACTCAACATCGACCAGGTGCAGGCAGACGATGTGTATTTTTTGCCTGCCGGTCGGGTGCATTACATTGGCAAAGGATGCCTGCTGGCCGAAATTCAACAAACCTCCGACATCACCTATCGCATCTATGATTTCGACCGCACCGATCGCCAGGGCCGCAAACGCGAATTGCATACAGCGGAATCGCTCGACGCCATAGACTTCGCTTACCATCAGCAGTATAAAACCTCGTATCGAGATCAGAAAAACGAAGCCGTGGAGCTGGTATCCTGCGCCTATTTCACCACAAACAAATTGCATTGCGACCAGTTGATACACCGGGACCATAGCCGGCGCGATTCCTTTGTCATTTATGTATGCATGGATGGCGCGCTCACCCTTCAATATGAAAGTGGCTCCGTGCCTATGGAAAAAGGGGAAGCCCTGCTATTGCCGGCAGAAATCGAAAAAATATCTTTGAAGCCGGAGGGATCATTTAAGGTATTGGAATCTTATGTATCATAATGTGAATATTATTAAAAATAAGAAAGTCATATTTCAAAATCTCGGTTTGGTCGATTACCAAAAAGCCTGGGACTATCAGGAGACCCTCTTTCGCGGATTGGTTGAACAAAAACTGCAAAACCGGGAACTGCCCGACCACCAGCAGCAGAAAACGGCCAATTATCTGCTGTTTTGCGAGCATCCTCATGTATATACCCTGGGTAAAAGCGGCAAGCAAGAGCACCTGCTACTCGATGCTGCCGGATTGAAACAAAAAGAGGCCACCTACTATAAGATCAACCGCGGGGGCGATATCACTTACCATGGCCCCGGCCAGTTGGTCGGCTACCCGATCTTTGACCTCGACAACTTCTTTACCGATATCCACAAGTACCTGCGATACCTCGAAGAGGCCATTATCCTCACTTTGCAAGAATATGGGATAGCCGCAGGCCGGATAGAAGGTATGACAGGTGTATGGCTGGACCACATCGACAAGCGCAGCCCACGAAAAATATGCGCCATAGGTGTAAAGACCAGCCGGTGGGTTACCATGCATGGCTTTGCATTCAATGTAAATGCCAACCTTGCCTATTTCAACAACATAATCCCCTGTGGCATATCCGATAAGGCGGTGACTTCGCTCGACAAAGAGCTGGGCAAGTTTGTGGAAATGAAAGTGGTGGCCGCTAAAGTAATGCGTCATCTTGCGGCTATTTTCGAATTTGAATCTATAGAAGAGATGGCTTATGAAAAGTGACCTGAACATACCTAAGGTGTCGGGAGTGGAAATAGTGGCTGCCCCCCAGCAAGAAGGAGATGAGCTGTGGGATATCTATCTGATCAACAGAAACGATGTCAACTTAAAGAACGTGCTGATCGCATCCAAAGGCTATGGACAGAAGGATGGCAAAGATCAGAAAACATCCACCCTCAGGCATATGATCAACGATGTGGAACCTCAAAGTATGATAAAAATTGAACCCATTCAGAAGCAGGTTTTTCACCTCACCAACGAATATTGGGTGAGTTATTACATCGGCAGCGCCATCTACGACAAAAAGTTCATTTTTGTGCCAGACAGCATCCAGCAGGCCAATATCACCAAAATTGATGGCTTCGATCTGAATGGCGTTTGGCATAAGTAGGTATAGCCTATAAACGTAGATTAAAGTGCCAGGTGAGACCAGGGGAAAAAGAGCGCCGGCCTGACAAACCAGCGGGGCTGCGTCGGGTAGTGCGTGGCAGCATTGTTTTGTCTTGATTTTATCTTTGCTCACTTTCTAAGCATCAAGTATCAAAAAGTAAGAATCACGGCCTTCAGGGCAATTATGGCAGGCAGCAGATTGATTTAAAATTTGTTTAGTATCATTTATTTCACATCGTCGCTTCAAGCGCAAGCTTTATTGGCCTTACCTGCAACTATCCATTCAAGAAAAACGGCTTAAAAATTAAGCAAATCCCCGGCGAATTACCGGGAAGATGTTCATTTGAATTATGCATCAAGCCCTAATTTGTTTGTTAAGCTTGGGTTTAGTCAGTTTTGCCTAGTCTATCCATCGCTTTTTCATTCACGAGCAGTCCAAGCCCGGGTTCATTCGGGAGGCTTAAAAATCCATCTTCAAACTCAAAATAATTGTCAAACAACTCATACAGTTGGGCATAGCCGGGAAGGCGCTTACCGGCATACTCCTGAAAAGTGGCGCCATTGGGGATGGAGCCCAGCAACTGCAAGCTGGCCGCCGTGGCCAGGGTTGGCTTGGCATTGTGAACCATAATCTGTTTGCCAAAGGCATGAGCCATGGAAGCGGTTTTCCGGCACTCGGTTATGCCACATTTGATCACATCAGCATTGATAATATCCACATTGGAAATGGTAATGAGGTCTTTCATCATCCATTTGTTATACTCGTGTTCGCCGGCCATTACCGGGCAATCCATGGCATCAACTACTTCTCGCAGTCCTGTGTAATCTTGTTGAAAAACCGGTTCTTCCAGCGCGGCAATATTGAAGTGTTCGTAAAGTTTTTTACCCATCATAATGGCATTTGCCGGCGAATAGCCATTATTAAAATCCACCATCAATTGAATTTTATCTCCTATTGCATTTCTTATTTCCTTCACACATTCGAAAATATCGTCAGGAAAAGGGTTGATATTTTCCTGCCTGATCTGCATGCGGGCTTTTACCGATTTGTACCCCTGACTTACAAAATCTACAGCGATGTCTGCCATTTCTTTTGGCGTCATGTAATTGTAACTTCCCTTATCTCTGCCATAGCTTCCATAAACCTGAATTTTTTCTTTGCCATTGGCCCCAAGCAGCTTTCTGGCCGGCAGGTTTACCAGTTTTCCTTTGAGATCCCACAGTGCGTTGTCCACCCCCGAAAGCACACCGGGATGTATGCCGCCAATACCAGATTCTATGCCCTTGAGGTATGCCTCATGCCAAATCCCCTCGCTGTCAAACGGATCGCGACCCACTATGTATTGTCTCAACTGCTTCCTGATATACTGGTTGGCGAATGACTTGTTGGCACCATCGCTTTCACCCCAGCCATTAATTCCCGCATCGGTTTCTACTTTAATAAAATGTGCCTTTTTAAAATAATATCCTTTCACATCCGTGATCTTTACTTCTCCGGCAGGAATTGCTGAGGGTTTATTATTGTTGCCATGTGCGGTTGCAGGCAGTGTGAACAATGCCGAGCTCAACAATGCGTTGTTCAAAAATTTTTTTCTGTTCATTTCGATAGATTTAGTTGTTGTCTTTTATATCCTCATCGGGTGAATATGGTGTAACTGATGATTCGCACTTTCATGTGTCTTATGCCTTAAGGTTCAAAATTAGCAGCATGCTGGTCGATGGTTATATTGCTGAATTGCGATAGCATTACATGGCGGATGGTCGATTTTTCTCCTTCGCGCTTTACCATTATATTCTTCAGCTCAATACTTTGGATGGGTTTATGGCTCAAACCTTTAATATCTATGGCCATTTCTCTGGCTTGGTTGCATACCACATTGCTGATGGTGATGTCGCTAAATACGGAAGGTGCATTGCCTCCCGAGTAGCTGTGGTAATCGTTGGTAAAGAAGATTGCAGTTTGTGCATCATCTATAAATATGCCATCGATGCTTACATTTCTGATATACCCGCCGCGATCGGGGTTTGACTTAAACTGAATCGCATACTGCTGCACATATTTCATGTGAAAATTGTCCACGTAAATATGCTCAAGTCCGGCTGACATCTCGCTGCCAAAGGCCAATCCGTGCAACACCTCACTGGCAAAACAATTTCTGATCACAATATTTCGGCTGGGTTTGTTCACCCTCCAGCCGTCCTGATCTCTTCCTGATTTGATGACCACGGCATCATCACCGGCCCTGAAGGTACAGTTTTCTATCAGTACGTCTTCGCTGGAGTCCACATCTATGCCATCATTATTAATGCTATAGCTGTCAATGTGCACATTTCGGATGGTGAGGTTATTGCAATAGGTGGGGTGAATAACCCAAAAAGGGACATTGGTAATTTCAATATCTTCAATCAAAATGTTTTCGCAGTGCATCAATTGAATGAAAGACATGCGCAAGTGATGGCCTTCTCCGAAAATGCGTTTCTCAAGAGGCTTTTGTTCTTTACCATATAATCTTAGCAAATCCTTATCCGGGTTTTGTAATATTCTCCAGTTTGCCAGTCCGCCCGCAGCTTGTGCATCGAATATCACCTGCCCGGTAATGGCTATATTTTTTTTATGCATGGCATAGATATAAGGGGAATAATTGTAACACTCAATCCCTTCCCATCTTACCAGTTGTAGCGGCAGATAGTCAGCAGGATCTTGGCTGAAGCTAAGGGTAGTGCCATCTTCGAAATGAAGGTGTATGTCGTTGTCTAGCAAGATGGGGCCTTTGCAATGATAGTTTCCTTTGGGGAAGAGGAGCGTTCCCCCCCCTGAGTCGCTCAACATTTTGATGGCTTCATTGATGGCCGGCTGACTATCGAAGGAAGAATCTGCCTGCACTCCGTAGTCCAAAGCGCTGATGGTACGCTCTGCAAACCGGGGGGGTGATATGTTTTCGAGTATTTCGGATATCCGTTGTGCCCTGTCAGGCTGGGTGGGCAAGGTGCATGATGCAAAAAAAGCAAGGTGTGCAATGAACAGGAAAAGTATCGGAAAGGGTCCTTTCATTTAATCAACAAATTATAGCTGGATAATAGATCAAAAGTAAGGTAAGAAGATCTATGAGGCCTTCCGTACAGTATCAACCTGCTCCAAAAGAGTTTCATTGATTCAATTATTCGGGGCAGAGTCTTTTTTTAAATTTTGTTGGACATATGCAGTGGGAGTGGTTCCAAAGTGCTTTTTGAAATAGGTGGCAAAGTGGTTAGGCGCCGAAAAACCAGTGCTATAGGCAATCTGGGATATAGTTAATTGTTTTTGCATCAACAGCCTGGCGGCGTGTTTTAGCCTGATGGATTTGATGAATTCGTTGACGGTTTGTCCGGATATGCTCTTTATTTTTCTGTACAGTTGAATTCTGCTTACACCAATTTCTTTGGCCATACTATCAGCATCTAGCGACTCATCATCCATGTGTCTTTCCACACATTTTACGGCATGCTGAATAAAAATCTCGTCAACCGAGGCAATGGCCATTTCTTCCGGTTTGAGGTTAATGTCGGTTAAAAATCGCTTTATTAGCGTGTTTCTGTTACGGATAAGCGTATGAACCCGGCTTTTAAGCAATTTTACATTAAAGGGTTTTTCTACATAGCCGTCTGCCCCCGATTCATATCCATTTATTTTGTTTTCAGCCCGTGTTTTTGCGGAGAGCAAAATGATGGGGATGTGGCTGGTGTTGAAGTCATTTTTCAGTTTTTTGCATAACTCGATGCCATCCATGGCCGCCATCATAATGTCTGAGATGATGAGTTCGGGGTTTTCTTTCCGGGCTAAATTCAGAGCCTCTAGTCCGTCTTTTGCTTCAAAAATCTGATAGTTGTGTTCAAAACTCATTCTGAGTACCGTGCGCATGTCACTATCATCATCCACCACCAGAAGCTTTGGTTTTTCATCTTTTTGAGCTGTAGTCGTTGACTGTTCTTCTTCTATAACATCCTGAATCAGCGATTGGGACAGGTCGGCAACTGCTGAATGAATGGTAGGAGACAAGGCAATGAACCCCGGAGGATTTTCAGGGTTTTTGATCTGTAGTTGCTCAACTGCTATGTATGGAATATAAAGGGTGAAGGTAGTAGCCACACCAGGGTCGCTTTCTACTGAAATAGCCCCATGATGGGTTTTGCAGAGATCCTTGATGTACGACAAACCAATGCCCGTGCCCTTGTGAATTCTGACATTTCCATCATTTTCATAATGAAAAAATCTGTCAAAAACCTTCGAGATGTATTCCTGAGGTATGCCACGGCCATTGTCGGTAACGGAAAACACAATGGTGGGTTCTGCTGTTTTGCTGCCATCAACTGGCTGGCGATCACTGGTTTTCAATTTTACCTTGATCTCACCAAAGGAGGGCACATTTTTGAAAGCATTGGACAATAGATTGAAAAGAATTTTTTCAATTTTATCCTGATCGTATTCAGCCCACAGCGCTTCATTGCCAGATTCAAAGATGAGCGCTACATGTTGCTGTTGAGCCAGGCCTTCAAACAGATCTACTATTTGCCTCACATGCGCAGACAACTCGCCAGGAGCAGGAGAAAACGCCATGGTATTTTCTTCTACCTTGTAGATTTCGAGAATTTGGTTGATCAGCAGTAAAAGCCGGTTTGCATTTCTCTGAATTATATCATAATACTTGCGCCGGTTTTCGGCATCCTGAAGCGAAGATTTGCTTTTCAGAAATTCAAGTGGGGCCAATATCAGGCTAATAGGAGTTCTGAATTCATGAGTGATGTTGGTGAAAAACCTGAGCCTCGACTGACTCAATTTTTCTATTTGCGCTACTTTTTTTCTAAGCTGATCCCTTTGGTGCTCGATCTTTTCATTTTTTTCTTCCAATTGTTCTGACTTGCCTTCGAGCTTGAGGTTGAGATTTTTAAGACTTTTGATGTGGGTCAGTACCCGAAATTGCAAAAATGAAATGATAGCTATGGCCAAAGATGCCAACAGCAAAAAGGGTGTGCTCTTCCACCAAATGGGCAATACACGAAAAGTAATACTTGCCGGAGTGGGATCAATATTGAATTCTTTGTCTCGCGATTTCACTTCCAGACTGTATTGGCCTGTAGCCAACTTTTGGAAGTTGGCAAAGTTTGTCGGCTGAATTCCGTCCATTCGCCGTTGTTCAATCGCCAAGAAAACTCCAGTTTTTCGCGATCAGTCGCTTCGAAATAATCCTTGCCAGTCCAGAAAAAAGTTGGACTTCCCCCGGCTTCCACTTCCTGGAGGTACTGTGTGAATTCCGTTTTTGGAGGATTGGGGTCAGGTTGGTACCGTATCGTTCTGAAATCGGCATATGCGTGAGGGTTAGTTTGGGGCCAGGTCAGAGATCTTCGTTTCCAGTCTTTGTTTGAGTGATTGAACCACAAATGCCCTTTTTTACTTTTGCTTATCGTGCCGCCGCGAAATGTTTCGATGATTTCCGGAAAGACCTCCGTTGACCAGCCTTGCCCATCCCAGTGGCAGATATCGTCATGGGTTATCACCCAGACATTATTGGGAGTAACTGCGTGGATATTGATGATATTATTGCTTTGCAGTCCATTTGCCGTGGTGTATTCGGTAAAAGACCGCCCATCGGTTTTTATTAAGCCATAAAATCTCGATGCCAGCCATACTTCACCCGTCTCATCCGTATGCACAAAGTCGATGTATTCGTTTAGTTTGTAGTTGTCTTTAATGACTTCCCATACGTTATCCTGAAAAGTGTATAAGGGTTTTCCGCCAAACCATATTTTACCGTCAGCGGTTTCGCCAATGCCATAACACAGGTCGATATTGATGCCTTCCGAAGGCGTGTAATGTCGGTATTTCATAGGATGGTGTTGTGGGTCTTCCACCCTGACTATACCTCCTACCTGATCCAGATGGCGTTTAAGATCGGCGTTGGGGCCAAGCCACAAAGAACCGTCCTTTGATTCGTGCACAGCACGATAGTCGATTCCCCATGAAAGTTGAGGAAGACTGTACCTGTGCCACTTCCCATCGCGAAAAAAGGAAACTGCGGCAGTATGTTCATGACTTCCCAGTGCCCAAAGCTCACCATAGCTCATATTCACTATTCTGACCGGTGCATCTATCAGGCCGTGTTCAGTGCCATAGCTGTGCCAATTGCCTGCATCATGCACTACCACCTTGCCTCTGGAAGTGATAAACCATTCTGAACCATTTGCTCCTGTGCACTGAAAGTTTAAATCTTCGTAGGTTGCCCATACCTTTGACGTATTGTCGAATTTATGTACCTCGTTGAGTCTGCTTATTATCCAGATGTTTTCATCTTTTGATTCAAAAAACATAAACCTCGAAGCTGCCGATGCGGGAATATCCGGATTTTGATATAGTTCCCATTTTTCATTGCTGTATCTGAAAAAGCGACCATGACCATCCACCCAAATGGTGCCATCAGAACTGGCCAGAATGCTGTTATTGGAGTCAACACCTCCGAATAAGTCGCTTAATTTATAATAATCCCATTTTCCGAAATTCAGCACATTTATTCCCATTTCGTAAGCATTGGAAACTACCCAGATTTTTCCGTCTGTGGCTTCGGCTATGCTCACGCTGCTTCTGATCCGCAGCCCATCCTGCACGGTGTAGCGCTTTCTGAATGACAATAGACCATGCTGTGGTTCATCTCCTAATACTGCAATCAGCCCTGGCTGATCATTGGAGCTAATGGCAGTATAAACATTTTTAGATTTGCTGTAGCAAAGATTGATGGCGTTAAACAACAGATCACCTTTAGCGTCTGGGATGGTGAACTTGTCGGGCACCACCACCCATTTAACATTTGGTTCGAACAGGTATTGAGTTTCATCTTTGCTGTGTTGGGAGGCATAAAATGTCTTTTCCTTTCCATGGATATCTACGAGCCCAGAAATCGAAGAATGCATGGACACACTTCCGACCGATGCCAATATTCTGCCTTCCGGAAGTTCCACGATATCGTTTACATTGACACCTTCCATTTCAATATTTGAAAAAATACACTGCCACAAGGTGTCTTTCACTTCAAATAAGCCCAGATTTGTCCCCACATGAATCAATCCATTCGAACTGGCATGAACAGTGTTGATGTCCAGGTTGCTAAAAGGTTTGGCTATTAAATTCCATTCATAACCATCATAACTAACCAGTCCGTGATGAAGCCCAAACCACAAGACACCCTTTTCGTCTTGAGTAATGCACCTGATGCCTCTACCCTGAAGCTCAGGATATTTGGTCCATCTCCACGACTCCAAAACCTGATCTGTTGGAATAGGGGTGTAGGGCAGGGGCTTAAGCTGAGGATTGGAAAGCAACAAAAGAACAAGTGTCAGGAGCATTCAGGCAATTCATTTAGCATCAAGGTAAAAATAGCATTTTGCTGGCATTTATGACTGAAAGCGACTATTTAAAGATAGGATTTGCTGCAACTGCGTCAAGAAATAAAACCTGGCTCCCAGTCTGAAACTGAAGACGTGAAAGGATGTTTTTATCGAAATGCAATACGCTTGCCTGTCCGACAGCAGTACAGGGTATTTGTTTTATTGTGCTGAGCTAGCCACCATCTCTTATCGTGTGGAACAATACAGGACAGTATTGATACTATGTTGAAGGCTTCAATTCCAGACTTTGCGCAAATTTGATACATAGGTTTACGGCACTTTTTGGCTTTCTTTATTTTAAAAGTCAACTATGCTGAATATCGCCTGCAATCGTATCTCCGGCGGAATGTTGATGAACCGATGGAGGTTTATTACTATAAAATTCAATTATTCGATAGCATATCCAAAGTTGATTCTAATAACAAAATTCAAAGACCTAAAATTTAATTTATGAGACAGAAATTCTACTTATTTTTTTTCATTTTTCTCATTAGCACCACTCTTTTGTCTGCACAAAGGTATTCCTCAGTTTACGGTGTGCTCACCGACAAAAGCAATGGCGAAACATTGCCATTTGCCAGTGTGGCAGTAGAAAATACCTTCAAGGGAGAATCAACCGACATAGAGGGTAAATACAGAATCGAGGGTATTGAGCCGGGATCGGTAATTGTGATCTTCAGTTACCTTGGATACAAAGAAGTAAAAATGCCGGTAGAGCTGGAAGCCGGCGAAGCCAGAGAAATCAATGTGGCGCTAGATCCAAATGTAAACCAGATGGAGGAGGTGGTCATCACGGGTCAGGCCTTGGGTCAGGCAGCCGCCATCAATCAGCAAATAAATGCCAATACCATCATGAGCGTAGTATCGATGGAAAAAATCAGAGAGTTGCCAGATCAAAATGCAGCCGAAACCTTGGGACGATTGCCCGGGGTCTCTGTGTTGCGATCCAATGGAGAAGGTCAAAATGTGGTGGTGAGAGGCATTTCGCCAAGGCTCAACTCCATCACTGTAAATGGTGAAAGGATACCCTCGACCGACGAGCAGGATCGATCCGTAGACCTCAGCATGATTTCGGCCGATGCGCTGGCTGGAATTGAGTTGTTTAAAGCGCTCACCCCAGACCTGGACGGTGATGCGGTAGGGGGTACGGTAAACTTTAAAGTTAAAAAGCACCTGACGATAAGTTTGTGAATCTCAGGTTGTTTGGAGGCTACAATGACCAGGAGCAGGATTACTCAAACTTTAGAGGATCGTTGAATATGGGAAAAAGATTTGCAAACAACAAAATCGGCCTGATCCTGAATGGCAATTACCAAAAAGCCAATAGAAGTTCGGATGGTCTCTCCGCAGATATTAGTTATCGATCGGTCACTCAGGATGGAAAGGCAATTCTTGGATATGATAATTTCAATCTTTCTGACCAGATCGAAACCAGGCTTAGGTATGGCGCAAGCGCTGTCCTGGACTACAGATTGCCAAGAGGTGAGATAGTACTCAACAGCATTTATAGCGCGACGGACAGAGATGAGATTAGACGACGCAGAAGGTATCGATTGGCCAGCCAATACCAGGAATATGACATCAGAGACCGGCAAAATGACACAGATCTTTTTAGCAATATTTTAAGCGGTAATCATACGATTGGCAGAGATCTTCAAATCGAGTGGCGCACTTCCTTGTCTTCAACCAGTCAAACCACTCCCTATCTGGTGTCGTCGCGATTTAGGGAACTGGGTGCCTTTACAGCCATAGATGATACCAATCTGGAATCGATAATAGGTGCAGCAAAAAACAATCTCGATGAGACACACCTCAAAGAAGTAGTGAGCGATGATATGGACGTGAGTACCACCAACTATACCGCTCAGTTAGACCTGAAAAAGCCTTTTAAATTGTCAAATACCATAGGAGGATACATCAAACTGGGAGGAAAAATGAGAAATGATGACAGGAAGCGCGATGTAAGTCAGTTTTGGAGCGGATCTTTCGGAACTGATGATATTGCAGAAAGGTATCCAGAGAGATTTGATTTGGACTCGAGGGGCAGAATTAGAATGAGCAATTTTATTGGCGATTTTAATGCAAGTGATTTTGCTGATGGAGCGTTTTTTTTAGGACCCGGGCCAGACGTAAATGGGCCTCATCTAAGTGAGGCAAGGTCAAATGAATGGTTTAAAACCTATCGAAACGAGCCGGAATTTATCTTCAATCCCGAAGTAGATCAGGGAGATTACCAGGTTAGAGAAACCGTGTATGCGGGTTATGTGATGGCTGAAGTCAACATCAAGAAGTTAATTCTGCTGGGGGGAGTCAGAAATGAATATACACAGGGCGAGTATTTTGCCAAAGTTGGTTCAAGCGCCGGAGATGATAATGAAGAGGAAAGTCAGTTTAAGACCAGAGATACCACAGCCACCAACAGCTACAACAGCCTGCTGCCAATGGCCCATCTCAGATATAAATTTACAGACTGGTTTGATGTACGGCTGGCCTATACGCAAACCATCAACAGGCCAAATTATCTTAGCCTTGCTCCATTCAGGCAGAGAAATACCAATCAGCGAAGGATCAACCAGGGCGTATCGAATCTGAAGAATACCGCATCTCATAATTACGATATGTTTTTATCTTTTTACAATGATATCGGTCTGCTCACTTTTGGTGCTTTCTACAAGGAAATCAATAACATTGATTATATCCGGCAGGGTGTCATAGTCAGTGGCGATCCCAACCTGCTTGGATATCAGTTGATTCAGCCCGAAAACTCCCTTGGAACCACAGAAGTTAAAGGTGTTGAGATTGACCTTCAAATGCGTTTTACATTTTTACCCTCCGTCTTGAGTGGCATTGTATTTTCGTCTAATGTCAGCCTGATCGACTCAAAAACTTTTTATCCTTTTACTCGGGTAGAGCGCAATCCTACCCGGGTGATCAATGACGTGCGTGAAGGAAAATGGTAGGACAACCTGAACAGATTTTTAATGCATCACTCGGATATGATTTTAAGGGATTCTCAGGGCGGGTATCCATACTTCATCAGGGCTCCTATTTGGGAGTTGGCGGCGGAGAAGCATCAAGTCCGGGGGCATTTAGAGTAGATGTGGCCTCTCGTAGCGAACTTGATGCATTTACGGCTTCGATGACCCGATGGGACTTTTCCGCATCGCAAAAAATGGGCAATAACTTCAAGCTGTATGTCAATTTAAACAACATATCCAATGCCTTGGAACAGGAATTTA
Organism: Cyclobacteriaceae bacterium; assembly: GCA_012033595.1. Lineage (GTDB taxonomy): Bacteria > Bacteroidota > Bacteroidia > Cytophagales > Cyclobacteriaceae > JAAUQL01. Next base: position 24,105 of record JAAUQL010000045.1, read on the forward strand.
ATGGGAACAACCTGGAAACCAGACGAGAGGAGTTTGGGTGGACGGGCGAATTGGGCATACAAATAAGTTTCGAATAAATCTTTCACCTAAAACAAATAATTATGAAAAAACAAACTACACTCATCAGGCTGCAAACAGGAATTTTATTCTTGCTTGCAATGTTTCTGACCAATCTGTCTATCGCCCAACGCACGGTGGTTGTCGATTCCACAGAGTACGGAGGGCTTAACCATGCCATTGTCAGCGATACCACCAATGAGGGTGCAAGGGTAGATCCATCAACAATATATGTGTTGAAAAGGGGCGAAACCTACATTCTCAATGGCGCCATCAATCCTAAAGGTTATACACTTACAATCATAGCTGAAGATGGTACAGGCGCTAAACCAAAACTTGTTCCCGGAGTGAGTGATGGCGGGGAATCAGATGTGCCGTTTGTGGCTGAAGGTAATCTGGTTTTACGAAATTTAGAGATTACGGCACGAACAGAACTTGGCGGATTGGAAGACAGGCTCATCCGGGTTAGAGATGATAATGTTCGCGTTATTGTTGACAATTGTCGATTGGATGAGTCCGGTCAGGCGTTCATCAGGCTCGACAACCCTGGAGCCAAAGTATATGTTACCAATAGTGTGATCAGCAGAATAGGCGTGCCCGACGATATCGACAACGGCCGGGGTATCGATGACAGAGGAAATGATGTGGACACTATATTTGTTCAGAACAATACCTTCTACAATGTTTCTCAGAGGTTGTACCGCGATGGCGGCGGCGTCATAAAATATGTTTTTTGGGATCACAATACCTGTGTAAATATGGGGGTGTATGTTGCTGTATTTGGCGAGGTGGTAGATTTCACCTTTACAAATAATATTGTGATCAATGCCAATTTTGTTGGCAATGCTCAGGAATTGCTGCTCGACGGCACCCTCGACCCCGATGATGGCCCATCTGCCAAATTAGTCATTGACACCGTGAGTGCTGATTATTTGGCCAACATAGGCGCAACGCAAAAGGCTGTGATCAGTCACAACAATATGTATGTGAGACAAAGCGTCATAGATGCACGTCCCGACAGAGATCCTGAGAGTCCGGAAGACAGTATCGTTTCCAGAGTCGATTGGAGTCCAACTGCTATTGCCTATATGGAAAATGCCGGAACACTGGAAACAAACATTTCTGAGGATTTAGTTTTCAAAAAAGGACCCGTTGATCCGATAGTTTTCATTCAGCAGTGGTGGGCCGATCCACTAAGAGAAGATGTTGATCCATGGGTGGCCACGGGAGCACCATATGAATTCAACTATCTCGATAATACACTTTCAGCTTCTGCTTCTTCTACCGGCGAGCAACTTGGCGACACCAACTGGCCACTTACTGCCACAGGAATTACAGGTTTGAGAAATCTCATAACAGAGTCAAAGGCCATGGCGACCAGTGCAAGTGTAGGGAATAACATTGGCCAATATCCACAATCTGCCATTGATGCGTTGAATTCGGCCATCGCAAGTGCCGAACTGGTATCTGAAAATCCTGCTGCGACGCCCGAACAGATAGAGGCGAGTACAGATGACCTAAATGATGCAAAAAGTGCATTTGAAGGAATGTTGGTGACTGGCTTGTCCGACGAGTTGGGCAATTCTATTGCCAGTATCTATCCAAACCCTACGTTTGATTTTGTGAAAATCAAACTGGATGCGTCAGTTCATTCCATTAGCGTATATAATACCTCCGGTAAAATGTTGCAACGCTACTCGGGACTGAAGCATAAAGAGTTGTCTATAAACATGAACGGTTACCAAAACGGGGTGTACATTTTGCAATTTGAACTTAGCACCGGAAAGACTCTTAATAACAAAATCGTCAAATTTTAAATCTTAATGAATATGAAAATCATAAAAAATATATTGTATGGTCTCTCTATCTTGTCGCTGGCATTGTTCTACTCTTGTGGCAGCGACGACCCGAGCCCACTCGAAGACGCTACGAATAAACTGGCAAAGACTTGGGGTAATGCAACCGTAATCCTCGACGGTGCCGATGTAACAAGTCCGTCATACAGTGATTTTTCTATTACCTTCAGAGCCGACGGTAGTTATACAACCAGCGATGGTGATCCTGCCTTTAAATCAACCGGGGGGTTTTGGGCTTTTACCAATCAGTCAACATTTACCTCCATTCTGGTAGATGGGGTTACCATGTCGGTTGTGTTAAATGAAGAAGCCACCACGCTTAAGCTGTCTTTTCTCGCTCCGGGAGCTCCTGTCGGAGCCCGGGTTTCAGGCCTGGTGGGTGATTATATATTTGATCTCCAGGCACTTTAGTTCGTAGTTAGCATTGAAATTGCAAAGCAGGGTCGAAAACCCTGCTTTTTTTTAATCCTAAATTCGGCAATTATTTTTCCGCTCTACGAGTCAATTAATCAGCGCAGCGCAAGTCATAGATTAAGCGGTATGCACTTGATCTCGGGTATTTTACTATATTCACCAGCGAATTTTTTGCAAGACGGCGCCTGAACCATTTTGGTTGGCCAGAATGGAATCTTTGCGGTACAATTTTTTTCGAAAACAGGCTATATGCCCATATCGGCTTCCGCCCGACCGGGCAAAAGTTTGAAGTCATCGACTGGTACCCACGCGTAAAGCACGGGATATTTGTCGGGATTGTTTTTCATATGAGGCTCCAGAACATAGTTTGCTTCGAAAAAATGAAAGGTGGGGCTTTTCTGTACCACTAGATTCTTGATTTAAATTGAAATAATGAATCTGTACTTATATTTCTATAAAGATGACCGCATACACTAAGTTTTATTGTATCATTTCGCTCGTAATGCTGATGACCGGGTGCAACCCAAAAAGCACTCCTAATTTGAATGTTCTTTTTATCATAGTCGATGATTTAAGGCCTGAGCTTGGTTGTTACGGGTCCACTATCGTCAAGTCCCCCCACATAGACAAGCTGGCCCATGAGAGTCTCGTCTTTGACAGAGCCTACTGTCAGGCACCCATATGTTCTCCCTCCAGAATGAGTTTTTTATCCGGGTTAAGGCCTAATGAAACTACCATTCACGACAATAACACGCCTTTGCGTCAGACGATCGCGGATATTATTACTCTTCCGCAACATTTTAAGAACCATGGTTATCAGGCGAGGGCATTCGGAAAAGTATTCCATCAGGGAATCGGTGATTCCCTTTCCTGGGATTTTTATGACGACGGTCCAAAACATCGAAGTGTCTATCAACTTTATGAAAATACAGAGATAAATGATGTGAAAGATGGCAGCAAACGCGGCAGGCCGTACGAAGCCGCTGAAGTGGCAGACGATTACTATACCGATGGTATAATTTTGAACCGGGCCTTAGATGCTCTGGATAGCTTTGACACCGACCGCCCTTTTTTTCTTGCTATCGGTTTTCTCAAGCCTCATTTGCCTTTTCTCGCTCCCAAAAAATACTGGGATTTATATGATAATCCACGAGCAAACTATTCCCGATATGATGAGCCTCCTATTGGCGCACCACATTTTGCCATGAACAATGCCGGAGAACTGCGCAATTATTATGGCGTGCCGGAAGAAGGCCAAATACCGGAAGCACTGGGAGATACCTTGTTTCACGGCTACATGGCGTGCATTAGCTATATGGACGCACAAATCGGTAAGCTCTTGGCAAAACTGGAAGAATTGCACATAAAAGAAAACACAGTCATTGTGCTAGTGGGAGACCACGGCTACAAACTTGGCGACTTCAACGATTGGTGCAAAGACACACACTATGAGTTTGACACCAGGGTGCCGCTGATTATTCATCACCCTCACATGACATCAGGCAGAACATCAAGCCTTGTTGAACTGGTAGATTTATATCCAACCCTGACAGACGCTACATCTCTGCCAGATCCGGAGCAAAAAATGTCGGGCAAAAGCCTCATGCAAATATTTGAGAATAATTCCCTCTCTGTAAAATCGGCGGCTTACAGCCAGAGACCACGAGGCATATTGATGGGATTTTCAATAAGGACTGATCGTTTCCGGCTGGTAAAATGGGTGCATCAATCTGACTATTCCACCGTTGATTTTATTGAATTGTACGACTACCATGAAGATCCTGTTGAATCATTGAATGTGGCCGATAGTGCTAGCTATCTGTCTGTAAGGGAAGCCATGTTGCAACAGCTCAAGGCAGAAATCGGCGTCTGAAGTCCGCCATGGTATCATTGACAAGACATTACCGCCAGACCTGGGATAGTAATCACCATAGAAGCTGGAATGAGTAGATTGCATCATTCCGCCATCATTCAATTTCTGCTAATGTTGCAACTATCGGACTCAGTTGATTAGCTTTTTCTGAAAGATGAGGTGGCCAGGCACTTTTTTTTCATCAAATCAAAAATTTTTTTTCCTGTAAAAAACTCTTTTTGAGCCAAAATAAAAGTAAGGTTTTGGCGTCTTTTGGAGAAGAATGGATTTTTTTAAGGTGAAATGTTAATAATTTATTAATGGTTCCCATTACGCCATTGCATAATTGGTAATTATTTACCCCTTGGTCGAAAGTTTTACAACGAGCCTTGCTTATGCACACGTTAATTTAAAAAATTTTAATTGCAGTTGATAATATTGATAGGAGTAATAATTTTTTCCTATTTGTTGCAACCAAGTCAGAAAAAACCCGTATCTTTGCAATGTAGATTAATTAAAAAGGCAACCAAATATTTTAAGTCTCGTATTAGTCTAACATAGGCGGAACAAATAAAAGATTAGTTCTGCTACACTAAAGAAGAATTGTCTTAGTAGTTTTTTCATAATTTTGGGTGTTTAGGTTGAATAAAGGCGAGCTGCCAAGCTCGCCTTTGTTTTTTTAAGGCCTTCCGGTTTTTTTTAAGATCCCTCTAAGCTCAAATCAATAAAATCGATGCTGGTCATTTATAGCATTGCTAATAGCTGCCTGCTCGCGCTAAACGCTTATTGAGGCTAGTCAATAAAGTCGCATTATGTGAACATTCAGCATCTCAATCTAAAGCAGCAAACCTCAAACATATGCCAATAATGTAATATTCAAAATCCCAATGGGCTTTTGATATTTGGATTTCGATCATTATTTGTAATTCGGTGTTTGACCGGTGTGATCAGACGTTAATCAAGTACAACATTTAGCAACGCGGTACTACAAATTTGGCGTATGGAAGCACTTGATGGTTTTTAGCCTTTCATTGCCGCTCACCATTATTCCACCACATTTTTGCATCGAGTTAAATCCGTCGATCCGCTCCAGCAGTGGATTATTGGTGATGCTCAAAAAGGAGATTTCCACTAATGCGTCCATTCCTGAGACGGCCACCAGTTTGGGGTTTTCCTTTATATTCAAGGGGCCTTTGATGGACGTGAGTACGGCCAAAGGTGACAGATCGACAATGTCGTTGCCTGAAATGGTCAGCGAGCCTTTGATACAGTGGTAATTGAAGGCATTGATCTGAGCTTGAGAGCTGAGCACCACATTGTCGGGGCAAAACCTGATCGCACTGATATCGATAACCAATGTGCCATTGCGACCCATCATACCGTGGTATTCCTGCTCCTTGCCATTTTGGAAGAAGTATTTTGCGGTACCTTTCATGGTATTGATGGTGGGCAGGTTGCCTATTGTGATGCTGCAAACAAACAGGTTGCGGTCTTCTTCACCCAGTGTCAGGTCATTGTCAAATTTGATTTTTACTTCTCTGATCTCTTCGGTCGGAAATGGAAGATTGAATGAATACTCTTCAAAAGCGCAGTTGGTATATTTTTTTCCGAGCTCTTGATCGTTGGCAAACACACTAAAGTGTGCAAAAACGCCATTGGCTTTTGTGCCTTTTGCTTTTACGATTACAACATCCGCAATGGCGGCAGTAGTGAAACTTACAAGGAAAATGCCAATCAAGGCAAAGATCCTGATTCGGTGATTTGATGCGAATTTCATGGGCTTTTGTAGTTTAGCACTTTTCCTGCTAATGAAATGACAATCAAGTATAAATGCTGAATTTCAATAGGAAATGTGCGCACTTCTACAAGGGAAAATTTCACATTTTAGTTCCCTTTGGCTGCAATTATTGTGGTAGAAAAAGTGGCAACAACCACAGGTGACCCTACTCATTTTTCTATTCTGATGGTTTGCTGCAAGGTGAAATCGCAACGTGTTTCCAAGAGCTGGGGCAAAAAAAAGTTCCATTTTTTCAAATGGAACTTTAAGCATGTTGCTGAGTCAATTTATTGTTTCAGCTTTTTAGTTTCACTTTGTCTTTTTGCGTTTTTAGCAATTCATCCACGCTTTCGGAGAGGCTTTTTTTTGCCGATTCTATGGTTTCTTCTGCCAGCTCTTGCAAGTCGTCCTTAAATTGACTGGCAGTTTTGGAAATTTTTTTTCTGGTATCACTGCCCGATTCAGGGGCTATCAGCAGCCCTGCAAGCAAACCGCCCATAGCTCCAATGAAAAAACCTGTCAGTATTTTAAATGAATCTCCTTTCATTATCTTTTTTTTTTTGGTTTGATTAAAAATTGTATGTATGAATATACGGTAAATATCAGGATTTTGATTAGGAATCAAGGCTAATAAAGTGCCTCAAACCCGATAATGGTGCAAGTAGCGACATATTTTTAGCCATTTCCACCGGCGCTATATATTTGTTTCCTTATGATGTGGGTCATAAGGTGTGGAAAGCAACCTGGGTATCTTTGAAAAAAAATTACCATGCAGCGATATGATTGGAGATAAAGTATTGGATGTACGCGAAATCGACAAGCGACTCAGGAAGATGATGATCTTAAACTTGTTTGATGCGCTTGCAGATGGGCAAAAGCTGGAACTAATCAGCGATCATAGCTTGGCGCCTCTCTACAAACTCTTTCAAAAAGAAAAGCAAGGTTTTTTTGAGTGGACCGACTTAGAGAACGGACCCAATGTCTGGCGAATTGCCATACTCAAAATTGAGTCACTCAACCTCACCATCAACGATATTGTCAGGCAATTTCCTTTTGCAATCGACATACTGGAAAACAATGGTATTTCATATTTTAAAAGGGGTAGTGAAAAGCTGCACGATGTCTGTGCCCATGCCGCTGCAGTATATGAGCAGATCAGGCAGACCCAGCCGTTTCTGGTCAATCCGCTAAAGACTGATTTGTGGCCAATCCATTTTACTGCCGATTATATTGTGAACAATCATCACAGCTATGTAAAAAAATCCATCCCCGAAATAGAAAACCTCATCGATCACCTGGTGGTAGCCCATGCGGCCACGCACCCTCAACTGCCTATGATCAAAGAGCAATTTGCCTCCTTTAAAGCCGAACTGCTCGATCACCTGACCGACGAAGAAAATATTGTTTTTCCATCGTACAAAAAATTAGAGCAGCAAAGCCTGCAAAATCAGATGATGGTCGATGGATTTGATGATGCAATCAGTTGGATGAAAGAAGACCATATTCTTACGGGAAGCAGTTTGAAATCGATGCGCAACTTTTGCAACAACTATGTGGCTCCAGCCGACAGCAGCCCCGGATTTAAAATACTTTTTGAAGAATTGAAGAAATTCGAGGTAGATATGCATTTTCATATCCACCTCGAAAATAATGTGCTTTTTGCCAAGGTAATGGACTTGCTCATCAGTATGGGTGCAGCAAAGTCCTAGATTTTTTTTGATAAATAGGCATTTCTGAAAAAATGAATAATCTTTGGGTCGTGCCCAACAGCAACTACTGAAATGATTATACCCAAGGATCTACTGGTTAAAAACAAAGCTCATTTTATTGAACTCAAGAAAGATGACTTCATTTTTGAGGAGGCAGAACCGGCATCTTTTTATTTCCAGGTGATCAGTGGTACCGTAAAAATGTCGAGTTATAGTGAAAATGGTCAGGAGTTTATTCAAGGAATATTCAAAGCAGGTCAGAGCTTCGGAGAACCAGCGGTATTTGGTGATTTTCCCTATCCGAACAATGCCGTAGCTACCGAGGATGCTGAAATAGCCAAATTGCCCAAAGATGTATTTTTTAACCTGCTCAAAGAAAATTTTGATATACACAAAAAATTCAATGCCCTTTTGTCGAACAGGCTGCGCTACAAGGCTATTTTACTCAAGGAAATATCATCCTATTGCCCTGACCATGTGATAATGACCCTGCTCAGGTACCTGCGCGACAACTCCACTGAGGCGGACAAAGCACAGTTTTATGTGCCATACACGCGGCAGCAACTTGCTGATATGACTGGCCTACGCGTAGAAACCGTGATACGTACTGTAAAAAAACTCCAGCAAGACGGCAAATTGGAGATCAGGCAGCACAAAATCTTTTTGAAATAAGCTACCGCGAATTCATTCATACCCAGGGTCATTGGACTAAAATGCCTTGAAGGTAAAACCACCTCCCATCAGCTGACAATCAGGGTAAATTAATATGAAAGACCCCGCCAACATGGCTCAAATCTGCCAGCCTTGTGCGATGTGAGAGGGGGCTCCTCCATACGGTAACACTGTCGCTATTTAGACTAATTCCAGCCTTATGATTCAAATCATATGTGAGCGCGACCGCCATGCCATACCTTCGTAGTCAATTGTATAACTATCGTTAAAATGAAAATCTATAAAATGAAATCAAAAGGTTCATTATTGTTGGCAGTGGTGGTCGCATTGTGCATGGGCGCTTGTGGAGGCGGATCGGGAGATAAGGAGTCAAAAGGCAAATTTGCACCTCCGCCAGTAGCCAAGCCACTTACCTTCGAAGAAGCTAAAGCCGACTGGAAAAACCAAAAAGGACTCGGCCCGGTCACCAATGTGGATCTTGGGGAACTGGATGATGCGCTGGCTGCCAGAGGCAAGGAAATTTACGAACTCAAATGTACTGCATGTCACTCACCTGAAAATGAGAAATTGGGTCCTGCACCTAAGGGAATTCTGGAAAGAAGAACTCCCGAGTGGATTATGAACATGATCCTGAATCCGGAAGAAATGGCCATGAAAGACCCGATAGGACGAGGCTTGCTCACCAAATACAACACCGTGATGGCCAACCAGGGACTATCTCAGGATGACGCCCGTGCAGTACTGGAATATTTCAGAACACTGAAGTAACAAAACCACTATTACTTAAAACTATAGAATTATGAAATCCATGAAACTAATTTTAATGTCCCTCACCCTGGGATCCGTCTTCCTGTTTTCAGGCTGCGGCAATGGTGACGGAAAAGGTACCGGAGCCATTGGTAGCTCTGGAGCTGCCGAAAAAGTATATGTAGCGCCGGGTGAACTGGACGAATACTATCAGTTTTTCTCCGGCGGGTTTAGCGGTCAGGTGACCGTGCATGGACTGCCCTCTGGCCGATTGTTGAAAACCATCCCGGTGTTTGCCACAGATGGCGAAAAAGGATATGGTTTCAATGAAGAAACCAAACCCATGCTCATGACCACTTTTGGTTTTGTGCCCTGGGATGATGCGCACCACCCAAAGCTATCGCAAACCAACGGGGAACACGACGGCAATTTTTTGTTTATCAATGGCAACAACACGCCCAGGGTGGCCAGGATAGATCTCACCACGTTCGAAACGACCGAGATTATTCAAATACCCAATACTGCCGGCTTGCATGGCTCGCCATATCCGACACAAAACTCGGAGTACCTGGTGGCTGGCACACGTTTTAGCGTGCCCATACCACAGGAAGATGTTTCTATAGATACATATAAAGAAAACTTCAAAGGCACATTTACCTTCATCAGTGGGGGGCAGGAACCCGGCAAAATGGATATCGCTTTTCAGATATTGGTGCCCGGATATGATTATGATCTGGCCACTTCGGGCAAGGGACCTTCGCACGGCTGGACGTTCTTTACCAGCTATAATGTAGAGCAGGAAAACACACTGAAGGAAAAATATGCTTCGCAATACGACAAAGACTATATCGCAGCGGTCAACTGGAAAAAGGCTGAAGAGTACATAGCCCAGGGCAAATTTAAAGAATGGCCGGCCGAATATTACCACAATTTTTACAATGACAAGACGCATACAGCCACAGCCACCAAAAAGTCGGGAGTGAAAGTGCTGATCCCTGCCGAATGTCCCGGACTGGTCTATTACCTGCCCACCCCTAAGTCTCCCCATGGTGTAGATGTGAACCCCACCGGCGAGTTGATTGTGGGTAGTGGCAAGCTTTCTGCCGACCTTACGGTACACTCCTTTGCCAAAATGCTGGCGGCCATCGAAGCCGAAAGCTTCGATCAGGAGATTGACGGTATACCGGTACTCAACTTCGAGGCCATTGTGGCCGGAACGGTCGCTTCAGGAGGCCTTGGCCCCTTACATACCGAGTTTGATGGCCGGGGCAATGCTTATACATCGTTTTTTATATCATCGGAAATAGTGAAATGGAGCACAGAGACCTTCGAGGTGCTGGATCGCATTCCTTCGTACTACTCCATTGGTCACCTCAGCATACCCGGAGGTGGATCGATGAAACCCTGGGAAAATGGCAAGTACATGATCTCGATGAACAAAATAACCAAAGACAGGTACCTGCCTACCGGACCCGAACTGGCGCATTCGGCACAGTTGTACGATATCTCTGGCGACAAAATGGAGCTGCTGCTCGACTTCCCGACCATGGGTGAGCCGCACTATGCTCAAGGCATATTGGCCTCGAAGATCATAGACCGACAGGTGAAGTTTTTTCCACTCGAAGAAAACGAACATACCTACAAAACATTGAACGAAAAAGATACCAGGGTAGAACGAGATGGCAACGAAGTGCACATCTATGCAACTATGATCAGAAGCCACTTTGCTCCTGACAATATCGAAGGGGTGAAAGTAGGCGATAAAGTGTACTTCCACGTCACCAATCTGGAACAAGATTGGGATGTGCCCCATGGACTGGCAATTATGGGCGCTCAAAATGCTGAATTGCTGATAATGCCCGGTCAAACCGAAACACTGCTTTGGGAACCACTGACACCGGGCATCTTCCCATTCTATTGTTCTGATTTCTGCTCAGCGTTACATCAGGAAATGCAAGGTTACGTAAGGGTGTCACCTGCCGATTCCGATGTTAAACTGTCGTGGAAACTGGGCGACGAAGGCTCTGGAAATTAATGGCTTGATGGTGTTGTTTATTTATTGATGATTGGGTGGCCATGCCATCCGGAAAGAAGGCATCGCCCCGATGGGCGGTGCCTGATTTTTAAAATGTTGTATGTAGTTAAGAAAGAATCATATGAAGTACATGCCTAAAATTATTTTTATAATAGGGGCTGCGGCCTTGCTCGGCACCTTTTTGGCTCCTATCTGGCGTATTACTCTCGAAGCGCCACAGTATCCACAAGGTGTTACCATGTATATTTGGATTAATAAACTAGATGGCGCTGAGCGGGGTACTTTGCAAAATATCAACATCCTCAATCACTATGTTGGCATGAAGATGATAGAGCCGGAATCGATTCCCGAACTCAAATATTTTCCGAAGATCATCATCGGAATGGCTGTAATGGGTGTTTTGTTTGGCTTTATCAACAACAAAAAACTGTGGCTCACCTGGGGCATCGCACTTATTTTGCTGGGTATGTTGGGCATTTACGATTTTTACCTTTGGGAATACGACTATGGGCACAACCTCGCCCCCGACGCCCCCATCAAAGTTCCGGGCATGGCCTATCAACCCCCATTGTTTGGCACTAAAATGTTGCTGAACTTCAATGCAATATCATATCCGCATTACGGTTCTATCTTTATCGGTATAGCCATGATATTTTCCTTTCTGGCGTTTTTTCTTAAAAAGAAACAAGAAGCAAGATGAACAAAAAAAAGCTATGGTGGCCACATGGCTGGTAGCCTGGGTCTTTTCTCTGGTCTTTTTTCAATGTGCCCCCGGCCCAAAGCCCATCGACTATGGACAGGATAAATGTGAATTTTGTCGCATGTCCATTGTCGATCAACGCTATGGCTGCGAGTTGGTAACGGCCAAAAGCAAGGCGCTGAAATTTGATGCAACAGAGTGTATGATCAATTATTTGGATGATAACGTAAATGATGAGTCCGGTATCAGACTGATTCTGACCAATACCCTCGATGATCCGGGCAAGTTGGTAGAGGTACAAAATTGTATATATTTGAAAAGCAAAAACATGCCCAGTCCCATGGGAGCCTTTATCAATCCATTTTTGAATTACGCGCAAGCGAAAAATGCGCAAGATCAAAACACCGGAGCACTATATGATTGGGAAGCACTTCGCGCTGAGCTTGCGGGCAGTAGATAGAATTTTGTGAGTATAAATGACGTTTACCATCAAACAGATATTTCTTTCCTTACTTTTCCTTTATGGTTATCAGGCGTATCCGGCCACGATAGAGGTAAGCAAAAGTGGCCAAAATTCCATACAAAAGGCCATTGACCAGGCCAACCCACACGATACCATAGTAGTATTGGCCGGCACCTATCGCGAGCATGATATTCTGATCGAAAAGCCATTGAATATCAGGGGAGTCGGCAGGCCGGTAATTGATGCCGGGCATGCAGGGCAGATCATCGTAGTAGGCTCCGACAGTGTCGCAATTAGCGGTTTTCAAATTCAAAATGTAGGTTTTTCTTTTACCAAAGATTGGGCAGCCATACTGATTGACAACAAGAATTATTGCCGAATCGAAGATAATATTCTCGTGGATGCCTACTACGGCATCTATCTCAAAAAGTCCAATCACATCGTCATCAGGGGCAATCGCCTGGAAGGAAAGGCAGAAAATGAAATAAATTCCGGCAATGGCATCCATCTTTGGTATTGCGATAGCATACTGATCGAAAATAACCACATCAAGGGGCATAGGGATGGTATTTATTTCGAATTTGTAGAAAACTCCACGATCGTGCGAAACACCAGTGAGGCCAATGTGCGCTACGGACTGCATTTTATGTTTTCGAATAATGATGATTATATCGGCAATACCTTCAAAAACAATGGTACCGGCGTGGCGGTCATGTTTTCCGAACACATCAACATGATCAATAATCACTTTATCGACAATTGGGGGACCACAAATTATGGTTTGCTCTTTAAGGAAATCAGCGATGGAGAGCTCTCGGGCAACCTCTTTAAAAACAATACCGTCGGCATATTTGCTGATGGTACCAATAGAATGAAAATCTCAAAAAATGAATTCGTAGAAAATGGCTGGGCTATGAATGTATTTAGCAATTGCATGAACAATGAGATAGTCGACAACAATTTTATATCCAACACGTTCGACCTGATCACCAACAGCGCAAAGCATCATAACCACTACCACCACAACTACTGGGATCAGTACAGCGGCTACGATCTGGACAAAGATGGCATTGGCGATGTGCCCCACCGCCCGGTAAAATTGTTTTCTTACCTCATTGGCAAAGTGCCCGAATCCATCATTTTGCTGAGGAGCTTTTTTATCGATATCATCAATATGGCAGAGAAGGTGGCGCCAGTGCTCACCCCCGAATCGCTGATGGATGAACAACCAAGAATGAAGATAATTACCGATGATTGAAATACATGGAATAGAAAAAAGATTTGGCAGGCTGGAGGTGCTCAAAGGGTTCGATCTTTCGGTGGAGCCAGGCAAGATTACGGCCATTTTGGGGCCCAACGGCTCGGGCAAAACCACCCTGATCAAGTCGATCCTTGGCTTGGTGATACCCAATGGTGGTAAAATTACCTACGATGGTCAACCGATAGCAAACAACTGGCAATACCGACGTCATTTGGGCTATCTTCCACAGATTGCGCGGTTTCCGGAAAACCTGACGGTAAAGGAGCTCATTGCGCTGATCGAAGAGGTAAGAGGGGAAAAAGGCCAGTCTGCATCGCTGATTCAACGGTTCGACCTGCAGGGTTTTCAGCAAAAAAAATTGAGACAGCTCTCCGGTGGCACCCGGCAGAAGGTAAACCTCGTGCTCACTTTCATGTTCGATTGCCCCATCTACATACTCGATGAGCCTACCTCAGGGCTGGATCCCATAGCCCTTATCAGGCTCAAAGATCTGATCACGGAACAAAAGCTACAGGGCAAAACATTTTTGCTCACTACCCACATCATGAGCCTGGTAGAGGAAATCGCCGACCAACTGGTTTTTTTACTCGAAGGTAAGGTGTATTTCCGCGGTACCCATCGCCAGATGCTACAGGCCGAAAATGAATCTAACCTCGAAAGGGCCATTGCCAAAATTTTAGAAAAAGAACATGCTGAAAATCCTTAAATACAGTTTCTTCGACCTGATCCGCAGCCGCTGGAGCATTATTTATTTTTTGTTCTATTTTGTTTCCGGCATGGTGCTGCTTTACCTCAGCAATGACGTATCCAAAGCCATTGTGAGCCTGATGAACATCACCTTCATCCTTACACCGCTCATAGGCACCATCTTCGGAGTCATGAATTTCTACAATTCACGGGAGTTTGTGGAGCTCTTGCTGGCGCAGCCCATTCCGCGCAAGCGCATATTCCTTGGCATGTATCTGGGCATCGGGCTGTCATTGTCGCTAAGTTTGTTTCTTGGCATGGCCTTGCCTTTTGTATTTTATGGCATATTCGGGTCATCAGCTATCGGAAGTCTGGCCACCTTGTTGCTCACCGGTATTTTCCTCACTTTTATTTTTACCGGTATATCCTTTTATATTGCCCTTGTAAATGAAAACCGGCTCAAAGGCTTTGGCATGGCCATACTGGTTTGGCTATTTCTGTCCTTCGTGTACGATGGGCTGTTTTTGCTTTTGTTGCTCCTTTTGCAGGAATACCCGATCGAAAACCTGGCCATAGGAATGTCCCTGCTCAACCCGATCGACCTGAGCCGGATTCTCATTATGCTCAGGCTCGATGTCTCGGCGCTTATGGGCTATACCGGCGCGGTTTTTCATCGGTTTTTTGGCAATGGCACCGGAATGCTCATTTCACTTCTGGCATTGTCGGTCTGGACCATTGTGCCAGTATGGTTTATTCTGAAAAAGAGCCATAAAAAAGATTTTTAAACCTTCAATGAATTTAAATTTTCAGCGGACTTTGTCCGTTGTTTTACTTTAGAATATATAATCGTACCTAAATTTTAGCATAGCATATGGAAAAGAAATCGTTTGAAGCGGGTAAAAAATACAATCTCAAAGAGGCCATCAGCATAGCCGAAGGCGGGGTGGTGAGCAAGCAGTATATCAAAAACAAAGGGGGTAACATTACTTTGTTTGCATTTGACCAGGGGCAGGGACTCAGCGAGCATACCGCCCCATTCGATGCCGTGGTGCAACTCATCGAAGGAACTGCAGAAGTGACCATCGGTGGCGAAAAAAGCCTGGTGAGCGAAGGTGAAATGATCCATATGCCTGCCCATGTGCCACATGCCCTCCATGCCACAAAAGCATTTAAAATGTGCCTGATTATGCTGAAGGACTGAGAAACCGGCATTGAAAGACCGGAAGACCGGAGTTGGGAGGTGGCTATAAGCCACCGGAAGTCCGGCGATGGATAGCTGAGCTATGGGCCGCAAAACAACTAGGCGCCTGAAAAGAATCTTGTTTTTAGCAAACCGCACAAATACCATGTATAGCAAAGGAAGTGTAGTTCGGACAGGCATTTTGTTTTCCTTCATCAATTTTGCCATCACCGCAGGCCTGGGCTGCTTGCTGCGCTACCATGTGCTTTTTCCTCAGGAATGGCTCAATGTGCGCTTTTGGATTCACGCGCATTCGCATGTTGGTTTTTTGGGATGGATTTTTACTGCCCTGGCTACCTTGGGCTATGCTGTCATTTTACCTGACCGCAAAAGGCTCAACCGCCAGATGTTTTGGTTGTTGGTTCTTGCGCAATTGGCCGTGATGGGCATGCTGTTCACCTTTCCCCAAATGGGCTATGCGCTATATTCCATCGTTTTTAGCACTGCACATTTGGTGTTATCGGTGGTGTATGCATGGTGGTTTTACCGCTATGCTCCTACATCGGGGCTGGAGGTCAGGCTGTATAAGGCGGCACTGGTTTTTATGATGGTATCGAGTCTGGGGCCCCTCGCGCTGGGCCCCATCATGGCTTTTGGCTACAAGGAAACACCACTCTACGATATGGCCATCTATTTCTACCTCCATTTTCAGTACAACGGCTGGTTTACGCTGGCTATTTTTGGTCTGATGGTGCGTCTGGCAAAAGACCGCAAGTTGGTGATCAGAAAAAACAGAGGCAAGCTGTTTTACAGGCTAATGCTGTATGCTACTATTCTCACCCTGGCTTTGTCTGCGCTGGGTTTTGGCGACAATTATTATGTATTGGTAGTAGGTGGCACAGGAGCAATATTGCAATTGTGGGCTGGCAGCCTGATACTTGACCTTCTACGCGATAAATCTGCCCGCTTGTTTGGCAAATCGGGTGCCTGGGTCACCGTGCTTATGGTGGTGGCCATCGCCTCATGGATGTTTAAGATCATTTTACAGTTTGTGTCTGCCCTTCCTTTGGTTACAGATTTCGCTTACGCGAATAGGGAAGCCATCATGTACTATCTGCATCTCACCTTTTTAGGCTTTGCTTCTTGCTTTATTGTCGGGCTTTTAATCAGAAAAAATATTTTGAAAATCGATGGTGCCGTGTCAAAGAGCGCCCTTGTATTATTTTTAGTTTCTATCATGGCCATGCTGTTGGCTATTGGCCTCAAGTCTTTTCCTTTGTTGCTCAATTTCGAAACTTTGCGTATGCTCAATTGGTCGCTTCTGTCGTCGGCTATTGGTGTTTTTGCAAGTATTTTGATTTTGCTGTTTGTATCCTTTGGCCATTCTGTTCCAGAGGCAAAACATCTCCGGAGCTGAAAATAATTTATTTTATAATCATTATTTTTGCGGCCGCACAATCAAACATAAAAATTCGATGGCCGCCCTTAAAAGGTTCAGGAAATCCATAAAGTACTCGCTTATCATTGTTTTGATCAGATTTTCTTTGCTGATCGTGAAATTGTTGCCCTGGCAATGGACTAGTGCTTTTTGTGCCAGGCTGGGGATCGTGGCCTTTGCTGTGTTGAAGAAAGAAAGAGAAAAAGCCATCAGCAACCTGAGCATTGCCTATGGCCACGAAAAATCCATAGATGAAATACGTCAAATGGCCAGGGAGGTGTTTGCCAACCTGGGGAGGTCTTTTGCCGAAGCCGCCATTAAACTGGATGTGGATGATAAAGAAGCTTTTTTTAGCAATGTGGAAGTGGAAGGCCTCGAACATGCCAGAGCGGCATTTGAACGAGGCAATGGCGTCATCAACATCGTACCGCACCTGGGGTGCTGGGAGGCGGCATCCAAGGCGTACACTTTGCTGGGTTTTAGTGCCGGTGCTGTAGCCAAACCGCTAAAAAACAAAAGATTGAACGATTGGGTGATGAAAAAACGCACCTTCATGGACTTTGTTATTCTTCCGCGGGGAAGCTCGTACAAAACCATTCTGGCGTTTATCAAACAAAACAATAGCCTGGGTATGCTCATAGACCAGGATACCAGCGTGAAAGGTGTTTTTGTGGATTTTTATGGTAAACCGGCCTACACACCGGTCGGTGCCGCTATGCTTGCACTAGACTCCGACGCTACTTCCATTGTTGCCTCCTATGTGCGGACCTCCGGCAACAAATACAAATTTATATTTGGCAAACCAATGGAAGTAGTCAGAACCGGCAATCGTCAGGAAGAATTGCAGATCAATACCGAGCGCTTTCACCAGGCTGCCGAAACACATATCAAGCAATACCCCACGCAGTGGGTATGGATGCATGAACGCTGGAAAACCACGCCTGAAAAGATCGAAGCCCGAGAGCGCGATAAACAGGAGCAAAGGAAAAAGAGGAGGGAAGAAAAAAATGCTTAAAGAGCTTTAAACATTAAACTTAAAAGCCGCAAGCACGGATAATAGTTGAGCTTGCGGCTTTTAGTCTGCAACCCTATTCCCTCATCCGGTACCAGCTAATCTTTCTGGTAAAATACATGGTCAAAGCCAGGATCACGAACAGGCCGATACTGCCTACCAGTAGTGCATAAGTTTCGATCTGGATAATGATGAAAATAAAGCTATAAATAAACAATAGGGATGCAGCCAACAAAGAAGCCATCCGCCTGTTGCCCAACACCGAGACAGCATAAGATGCAATGAGCGCAATGACCGACAGGCTCGAAATCCAATAGGCAGCATTGTAACCCAGGTGCTCAGAAATAGACAGTAAGAGCGTGTAAAACACCAGCAGGGTGAGGCCTACCAGAATATACTGAAATGGATGGATGCGGTATCGCTGCGTAATTTCGATCAGGAAAAAGATGAGAAATGAAAGGGCAATGATGAGCACGGCATATTTGCTGGTGCGCATAGACTTTTGATAGTGGTCTGCCGCCACCAACAGGTTCACTCCAAACTTTGAGGCTCCAATATCTATTTTCTGTTCATTTGCCGACGGTCTTACGGCTATTTCGTAGGGTGTGCTTTGGTCTATTGACTGATCGACATAGTACTTGGTGCCGATCCAGCTTTGTGGAAAATTTCGGTTGAAATGCAAGACCTGCCAGGTGGCCTTAAAGCCCGCTCCGGATATTTCGCTGCTTTTTGTGGGAAAGGCGTCAATGAAGCTTGGATCTTTCCAGTTGGAGGTCATCGTCACTTCGGTGTTTTCTCCGATAGGGATAAAGTACAACTCCTCGCTTCCCTTCAGGGGAATATCAATGTCGAATTCGCTTTGGTAAAAACTGGCAGAGGCTTCTCGCAGGGGCAGGTGAATGCCCGATGCGAAGATATTACTTTCGCTGATGCCCGGACGAAATGGCATTTTTTACCGGCAAAATTCAAGGCCACTTGTTGCTCTATACCTCGCAGGTCGCTGATGCCTACATTCAGCATTGCTCTGTCCCATAGTATATGCTGATCTTCTATAGTCCAGGTTGAAAAATCCGGCCTTGCAAATTCAGACCTCCTGACTTGACCATCGAAATATAGCAAAAAGGGCGAAAAGTCGTAAATTGTCATTGTCGCAAAACGCTATAGATATGCAGATGCAAATGCCAATATTTCCAACAGGAACCAAGCTGA
>JAAUQL010000154.1 GCA_012033595.1 Cyclobacteriaceae bacterium
AATATGGGCGAACCATTGTGAAGATAATACACCATGTCATCCTGCTTGCGAAAACCTGTGGTGTTGTTAATCAGCTTGGTTCCTGTTGGAAATATTGGCATTTGCATCTGCATATCTATAGCGTTTTGCGACAATGACAATTTACGACTTTTCGCCCTTTTTGCTATATTTCGATGGTCAAGTCAGGAGGTCTGAATATAAGATCTCATAGGCTTTAATTCACTTGTCATTAAGATATTTTTTTTAAGACTGATTAACTTTTTTTGTCTTTTCGTCCTATTGTGCCCCTTGTGTACTCTTGCTAAGGGATTTGCCAACCCCATAACAAGCCTAATTTCTAATTACTTATGGCTATTCTTCTAGTTTGATAAAGTGCTCACTCCAAATATGGCCGATCAAAGAATCGCCATTAAAAAGACCCGCTTTTACTACTGCGTCCTTTTCTATTTTCATTGCTTCCTGGTAAACAGGGGAATTTGCATTTAAATCGTTTTCGCCCATTTCTACTCTTATTATTCCCGGTCTTGCAGCAGTAATATGCAAATTTAGGCCCTGATAAAAAGGAAAGCGCCAGGAATCCACTCTTTCCCACCGTTCATCTTCCCCTATTAAATTTTCTCCAGAGAATGTGACCCTCAAAGGATGGAGCTCATAATATGTCAGTATTTCATGCCCTACAGGTTCGCCCAGCGCAGTGAATGCCTGGTACCGCAAGGTGGTCGATTGCCAAAACCTAAGCGTATCTTCATACACTGGCGATGAGGCTGATACCGGTTTCCCGTCGCTTGTGAAACGTACCGCTACGTTGGCCGGTGTGTGCAAGTGAAGTTTTAGCGTGTCGTCAAACCAAATCTGCTCGTCTCTGCGACCGTCCAGAATCTGCGGAAACCTTAATCCCGATGCCTGCAACTGAACCGGTGAAAAATAATCACTGAGCTTGATGTCCAATCGCTCCAACGACTTTTCAAATTCATCGGTGGAAAGCTCTCTTTCAACATTCCATACCCGCTCGGTCATGGCCGGAATTCTTCTTCTCAGCGAACTGATCTCTGCATATTCCGGCTGATCCCAGGAAGCCATGCTGGCACCTAAAATATGTTCGTGGGCGTCAATTTGAATGGTATCGTAAGAAGGAGCTTCAGGAAGCCAGTTTTGCCATTGATACACATTCCAATGGTAGATATCCCGTGCTTCCCATTTTCTGCTATTTACCACATATAGCGGTTTCCAACTGACATTGATCATTTTAAAGCCAGCATCTAATAATTCCGACGGAAGCTGATACATGGTCTCCCAGGCCATTACGATAATATCTTTAGAAATTACCTTGTTGCCCTCTTTGGCAAACCCTTCCCACACGATGGTCTGTTTGCCCCGTTTTGCAACAAATTGGTGCATCTGATTGATAAAGTGCCAATACAAGGCTTCCACCGAATCCAGATTTTTTTCTTTCAGATATTGCTGCATCTGAGGGTCGTCCGCCATTGCACTGAAATCAGGTTCGTCACCACCAATATGCATATAAGGCGATGAATAAAACACCTCTGCAATCTCTCCAATCAGTGTATCCAGCACCGTGTAAATTTCATCATTAGCCATATTGATGGTATTGCGGTTAAGCTTTTCATCATCAAAGGCAAATATCTCCGGCATCTTTCTGATAAATTCCCCCGCATGTCCGGGCACTTCCAGTTCCGGTATTATTTCCACTCCCCTGGCATTGGCAAACGCAATCAGTTCGGCGAGCTCCTCTTTTTTATAGTAAAACTCTCGGGTAATCAGCTGAGGGTAAGCGTCAGATGGGAATCTAAAGGCATAATCATCCGTCAGGTGCAAGTGCAGATGTGAAACCTTGTACCATCTGCACAGGGAAACAATCTGCTTGAGCACGGGCAGACGATGCTTTCTTCTGGCCAAATCCACCAATAAGCCCCTGAATGGTAAATCGGGATAGTCGTGAATGGTGCCTTTGAGAATGGATGTTGCCCCATTTTCCTGATTGATGCTTTGTAATAGACTTATAGAACCCATGGCCACAGCCTGATAGGATCCACCTTTAATTTCAATATGATCATCGATATGGATCCTGTACGCGTCATGAGGCAAAGAATCGTCAATGGACAGGACAATCACTGCTTCTGTGGATTGAGTACTGCGAATTAATTCGGTCTGGTACAGGCTTTTACATTCTACCTTCAAAACAGTGAACAAAGGATTGAGTGCTTCTGACCCGATGAAAATATATAGGCTATCAGGCAAAGACAAAGAGGCGGACTCCATTTTAACCTCTTTGGGAATAGGTATAATCTGATGAGCGACCCCGGTTTGTTCTGCTGATACGGGCAATCGAGGACTATCACACCTCATGTGCGCCAAAAACAAAAAAAAAGCTATAGGTATAATTTTGAATAATTTTATCATTGCTCTTGTTTATCATTTTGCTGCATCTCCACAGCATTTCACTTTTCAATCGACCGCTTTAGTCAATTCTTAATTTCATTATCAAATCATCGAGTATTTTGTTGAATTCCTCTGGTTTTTCAAGCATCGGATAGTGTCCAGTCCCCTTTATTGTCACGAAATCATAGTCTTTCAAGTACATTCTATTATGCTCAATTTCTGTAGGTGCTGCATCAGAATTTATAGCCCTGACCGGAACGTTTACGGCCTTGGCAATGCTTTGAATATCCATTTTGTATAAGGGTTCTAAGGCATGTACAGCCAATTCCGGACTGTTTTGAAGAAATTCAGATTGTAATTGACGTTTAATATCTTTAGGAGTAGTGTCCACAAAAAGATACTGAGGCAAAATATTTTCAACTGCTGATTTAAAGTCTTTCCGATAAGTACTGAAGATAAACGCTTCTGCTTGCTCATAAGTAAACAGTTGATTCAAGTCCTTCAAGGTGTCAATGAGAATTATGGCCTTTACCTTGGTTGAATCTAATGATGCTTCAAGCACAAAGGCTCCTGCCATGGAGTGTCCGACTAAAATAATTTCTGTAGAACTTAGTTGATTAGCTACAGCTTTAATATCATCAACGTATTGCTTGCTGGTCCAATTTTTCCGCGATTTATCGGACTTTCCGTGTCCGCCTAAATCTATTTGTACGACCTTGTATTTTTCTTTAAAGAATTCTAGTTGGTTGGTCCACCAATTTACATTGCCCAGCCAACCGTGAACAAACAAGATGGCGACATCATTTTCTCCTGTTTCCAAATAATGAATTTTGCTTTCATCAGTGGATAAAGCATATTTTTGCATTTGATTTTTTGCGTTAGTTACGTTTTCAATTTTTTTTTAACATACACCTGCCAAATGATTCAAAGCTTGTACATGGAGGCTGTCGCAGTAACCATGACCGTCAATGATTGGGATAAAACTGCTCCGGCATTTTGTATAACAACCGTATTCGACACTTCAATCTTGCGTGTGCCTACGAAAATCGCAAGAGCTGCATTTTAGCCCTTATTTCAGCTAGTGTTTTTTTAGTCCCGGCAATTTATGGATTTGTTTTTGGATGCGCCTGATCGGTTCTGGTTTTCTTTTCAGCCCCAGAAAAGGCTAACCCATCGGGTGGGTGTTGGGCACCCCCTTAACCACCATATTTCAGTTGACGACTGACAATTAGTTAACTGTAACACAGATGGCTGGCCGCCCCCACCCTCTTTTGTGAAAATACTTTGATCGACAATGATTTACCCCACCGGGGCTTCCTGTCAGGTTCTATAGAACTGCTGGTTCATCATCATTTCGATATGTGAGGCTTTTTAAAACCTCTTGACTACGAATGTTACCATAATATTATTTTTTAATTATCAGGCGAATCGAGATACAAATTGACATTGTCAGGTATTCGAAAAAAAGAGATATTTTTTGTCGGGATAAATTTTATTTAGGAGCAATTTGTTTTCGGGGAACTTCGCACGTGCGGTATATAAAAATGATATAGAAATAATGAATTAAAGTGTTTTATAGCATTTTCATTACAAGCGGATTGCGTTTAATAATAACATTCAGATAATTTCCCTGGCTTCTTAATGTCCTATTTTTACATTATTTAAATAAAGAATATGGGAATAAGGGCCAATTCAGTCAAGAATCAGATACTGATCAGTTTTTTGCCGGTCATAGGAGTATTTCTCTTCGCTATCGCTGGCGCCATGTTGCTGCTATATCAGGCAAACCGTGTCAAATCATTTAGAGATCAACTGGTTGCAATAGAAAGTAACTTTGAGATGATTCTGATTGAGGAGTTGATTTTCCTTCAGTCGGAATACAACGATTTTGAATTTCATAAATCCGGGAAAAATGAAAGGTTGGATGATATCCGGTCAGGGTATGATCATTTGAACCGAACGATTGATAATTTGACGAAGCATGGCTGGCTAAAATCATTTGATAACAAAGAGTCGCTATCGGAATATCAAAATATGATCGAAAAGCACCAGGAGATGTTTAATACGCTGGTCGCCAACGTAAAGAAAAGAGGTGTAAAGGATTATGGACTGATTGGGGAAATGAGAGGCTATATCCATTACGTAGAAGAACACCGTCGCAATTTGGAGTTAAGCGAAGTTTTATTTTTGCGTAGGCACGAAAAGGATTTTCTGCTGAGAAATCAACGAATTTATATTGATTTGCTAAACGTGAAAGCGAATCAATTATTAAAAGATCTAAAGGCTAAAAATCTGGAAAATAGTAAGGAGTATAAGCATCTCGTCAGCTATCAGACCGCATTTAACAACCTTGTTCAGGTAATAGATGTCATTGGAAATTTTAAACAGGATGGGCTACGCTATGAGCTGGAAGAGACGATTTCAGGTATCAAAACCTTTTCAGATAAAATGCTAAAAGAAACGGAGGGAAAGGAAAAGCAACTATTGTTAAATATCTATTTTTCATTTTACGCTGTTCTGATCTTTTCATTATTTGCCAGCGTCATCTTGAGTTTTGTGCTGGCCAAATACCGTTCTCAGCCGCTCATTAAATTTTCGAAAGCACTAAAGAATCAGTCAAGTGAACTGAACATCCAGCGGGTTCGGGGCTCTTCAATTAAGGGGGCATCAAACGAACTCAGAATGTTGATAAGGAGTTATAATATGCTCGTGAACAGAATCAAAGGGCAATTAGCCATTATCCAGGAGCAGAATAAACTTTTGACGCACAGCAATGAAAAATTGACCAAGGTCAACAAAGAACTCGACAATTTTGTCTATCGTGTTTCTCACGATCTCAGGGCTCCCCTGTCTTCCATATTAGGCATTACCTTGTTAAACAAACTTGCCAAAAATCCTGATGAGCTTAGGTCAAATAATGATTTGGTGGAGATCAGTGTTCGTAAAATGGATACTTTTATCATTGATATCATCAATTTATCCAGAAATTCCAGAACGGAGCTTCAAATTGAAAAAATCGAATTACAATCGATGTTGGAGGAGATTGTGGAACACCACAAATTCATGAAGCAAAACCACAAGCTCGAAGTAAAGATAAAGCTGGACATAAAAGAAAATTTTTATTCTGACAGGCACAGGCTGAATGTAGTTTTTTCTAACCTGATAGGAAATGCATTTAAATATTCTGATACGAGGAAAGCCCGGCAGATGCTCAAAATATATGGCTCGGTTGATAGCGAGTCTCTAAGTCTTCATTTCGAAGATAATGGGGTTGGCATACCTGAAAAATACGTCAGCAAGATCTTTGATATGTTTTTTCGAGCTTCTTACAACAGTCATGGATCGGGTCTTGGATTGTACATCACCAGAGAAACCCTTGATAAACTCAATGGATCAATCGAAGTGGAATCTGTGGAAGGGATGTTGTCCATCTTTAAATTGCACGTGCCCAATGTAATAAATGAAACTGAGGGGACGCTAAGCATAGTAGAGCGTAAAGAGCAGTTTGAGGGGTGTTAATACACTTTTATGTTTCATGCCCAAGGAAGATGAATTCTACCATGGTACAAGCACGGTTGAAACCGGAGAGACACCTTTGGGTCAGCTTAAAAGCGTAACATTTTGTGAACGATTAAAATGTGATCACCTCGGTTATCATTCATCCTCAAATATTGAAAGTGAAGCAGATTTTTTTCTTTCAACTGCGTATCTGGCAACATTGTAACAATAAAGACTTGAAGGAGTGAAATCATACAGCATTTGATTGTCACTTATAATCTCATCAACATTTTTTGATGTTACAAGGTCTCTGGGCCGCTATAGTTTAAAAATCACCTCTAAAGCGCATATTTGATTTTCTAAAAGTAAAATCCTATAAAAAAAGCCGGTCTGATTGAATGAGCTCAATCAGACCGGCTTTCCTTAAGCTTTTATAATCTTACTGACCAGACATCGCCTTGATCCTTTTTTCCAAAGCCTCTGCTTTATCATCCATTTCCAGCCTTAAATAAACACCCTCAAGTGTTTCCAGTAGTTGTACATCTTCATCGGGCTTTATCTCAACGGCCTTTTCAAAGTATGGCAGGGCATCCTTGAAGTGCACCTGTGCTTTCTCGACATAAGAAGCCTCTGCTTTTCGGTATTCACTTAGTGGCAAATTATTGAGTTCGCTAAGAATATCCCTGGCCTTATTATAGTGCATTACGCCCAGGTTGTAATTGGCTTCATAATAATCAGGATTGAGTTCAACCGCTTTGCTATAGTTTTTAATGGCTGATTCTACCTCATCTTGCTGGTCGTACAGGTATCCGAGGAAATAGTAATACTGCGCATTGGTCGGTTCATTGCTAATGGCTTCTTCCAATTCGCTTTTGGCTTCCTCTACCCGCTCCATAATGATCAGCGTGGTGATTTTTTCCTGAGCAAATTCCTTATTTGTTGGATATTTCTCCAAGGCCTGGCTAATGGTACTCAGTACTTTTTCCATATCTTCCTTTTCGCTTCGGTACAGGTAGATCAACGTTTTGTAGGTATCTGCATTGGCATCTCCGTTGTCGGCTAGTGTCTGAAAACATGCGATGGCTTCATCATTCATATCTGCCTGTTGAGCAGAAACACCTCCATACAAGAGCGCGGTGGTATCGCCGGGCACTACCTTGAGGGCCGTCATAAACTCTTTGTAGGCAGTCTCAAATTCGTTTTCATTATATTTTTCTGCTCCTTCATTACTATGTACGCATATAGTTGTGAAAGTTCCTGCCCGGAAAAAATCACGTAGCTGGAGGTTTCTTTCT
>JAAUQL010000046.1 GCA_012033595.1 Cyclobacteriaceae bacterium
AGGATAGCAGGATGACCAGGATTAGTAAAAAATAAAAATCGCTTCTCATAAAGCAAAGAACCACATAGTGCCCCACCCGTCGCTGGCAGATTGCCACACTACGCGAAAAGCTCCGTTCACACTATTGCCGTCTTTGCGAGGAGCGCTTGCGCAGCATAGCGACGCGGCAATCTCTATGAATCTGCAATGATCTTTTTACTGAATCTCCCATGTCCCCTTTTGGAAAAGGGGGAGTGGGCAATAGCTTGCATTTCTGAAAATTTACCGGTTTGAAACGCAGGAATAAAGAGGCAAATTAATTTGATCAATAAAGCCGAAAAAATCAAAAGCACCATTCCTCCTTAACAAAGGGGGTTAGGCGGATTGATTTTTGAAATCCATCAGGAATAATTATCATTAGGTAATTTATGCTGATGTCCATAGTGAGATCGTAGAACTATAGCCTATTTTTAAAATATATTTATTCTGAGATGGCAAAACACAAAGCAAAGCTGCTAAACAGCGAAAAAAGTCAACAGCTTTTGAAGGTATCACTTGATTTATTTTTAGAAAAGGGATTCGAAAATGTGACAGTTCGCGATATAGTAACAGCCGCCAATTCCTCCATGGGAAATCTGTATTTTCATTTCGATAATAAACTTGACATTTTAAGATTTATTAGTCGAAAGTATCTTGATACACTTCAAGAGAAAACCCAGTCCAACTTAGAGCTGCCTTATGATCCACATATCAAATTTTGCATCGATTTGAAGGGAGGACTAATTACTACACTGGAAGATCCGAAACTAAGTAAGTTGTTTTTACTCGTGAGGGAACTGCCCGAAATGCGCAAGCATTCCATCGAGAATAAAAAACATCGTTTGCAAACCTTCTTTAAAAATAAACATAGCGAAGAAGAGGCCAAAACTCTTGCAGTTGCCTTGCAAGGTATTAGCGATGCGTTTTTTAAAATACGGTTTGAAGAATACCTTGAAATACCGGTAAATCAGTTTAGCAATCAAATCATCAAATACAATCTGCTGCTTTTGGGCTACTCAAAACCTGAAGTAGAAAATGCCATTAAAACAGTTGATCAGTACTTCCGGGAAAATACCTATCGACTTTCCTTTGATCAGGTAATTGAATCTATGCTGTAAGCCACATACCGGCTTTTATTACCAGTTTTACTCCCAACCACCTGGTGCAAATGAGTCACGGAATAAAACTTTGATTGCATAATATAGAGCAATGCTCTATATTTGTTATGCTTTAACACCTTCACCTGATCAATACGATTGGGGATCACAAAGCATTGGGAGCGTAAATATTACTCGCAGCCAAATGGCTTTGAAAGATGATGGATCGCTGCTATTCCGGATTTTTTTGATGGATGATAAAGTCTTTTGAGTCTGTGGCTGTTGACATTAATAATCGGAACTACTATGAATATTATAGAAACCCATATTCCCCGCAGGTTGGTTTATGGTGACCACTGTTTTCAAACTTTCTTGCACGATATCCGGCTTTCTGATTATAAAGAACTGTTTATTGTGGCCGATGCCAACATAACGCAAGCTTTGCAAGAGCTGAAAGAGACCCTGAGGCAGTCAAAAATCAGGTTCACTATTAATACAGAAATCAAAGCTGAGCCTACCATCTCAGATTTCCAGGCCATTCTGCATGCAGCAGAAGCCACCAATGCCGATGCGGTGGCAGGTATAGGGGGAGGCAGCGTGCTGGATGTGGCGAAACTGATTGCAGCACTTTACAAATCCGCTGATAAAATCGACGAAGTGGTGGGCAAAGACAAACTGTCGAAACGAAGCCTGCCGCTATATTGCATCCCAACCACAGCGGGCACCGGAAGTGAAGTGTCTCCCAATGCCATCCTGCTGGACGAAAAGCAGCATTTGAAAGTTGGAATTATCAGTCCGTACCTGATCCCGGATGCATCGTATGTCGATCCGGTACTTACCTATTCGGTGCCGTATCATATCACCGCTGCGACGGGCATAGATGCGCTTACACATTGTCTGGAAGCCTATACCAATAAAAACGCCCACCCCTTCATCGATATGTATGCCTTGGAGGGTATTAAACTCATCTTTCACCATCTTGAAAAAGCATGTGAGAACGATGCGGTGGCCCGAGCCAATGTGGCTTTGGGTAGTTTATATGGTGGGATATGTCTTGGCCCTGTCAATACGGCGGCGGTTCATGCGCTGGCTTACCCGCTGGGGAGCGAATACAAAATTCCTCATGGTATATCCAATGCTTTGTTACTACCCCATGTGATAGAGGCCAATCTGCCATTTGCCAATGAAAAATACGCTACTGTGGCTCTTGCTATAGGTGCAGACAACACCGAAAACACAAATGAAACAGCGCGCAACGGCATAGAACTGCTGAAAAAACTATGCAGCAATGTAGGAATCCCAGCATCTTTGAATGCATTCAATATTTCAAAAGGAGAAGTAATCAATTTGGCCAAATCCGCCATGAAGGTTGAGCGTCTGTTGAAAAACAATCCGAGAACCCTAACCGAAGAGGAGGTTCAAAATATCTATTACAAACTGTTTTAAAAATACCAAGAACCTGAATGCCTAAAATCCTTGTAATTGCCGATGATTTTACCGGAGCTGCCGAGATGGGCGGAATAGCGCATCTTTATGGGTTTAGGGTTAAGTTTATATCAAATCCTACCTGGCCCAAAGCATTTGCAGAAGATGTTCTTGTCTTGGATACCGATAGCCGAAATCTAAATGGCGAGGATGCTGCTACGAAAGTGCAAAAATTTGTATCCGGTTTCCAGCCGGAAGATTTTTCCTTAATTTATAAAAAAACAGACTCGGTATTGCGTGGACAGGTTGAAGCTGAAATTAAGGCATTGTTGAAATGGACAGGATTTTCAGGTTCCGTTTTGGCTCCGGCTAATCCTTCAAAAAGACGAACTATAGTCAATGGTCACTATCTGATAGATGGACAACCTATCCACGAAACTGATTTTTTGCTTGATCCGATTTATCCAAGGCGACATTCAGAAGTGGTACGTTTGCTTGGCGATCATGTAGAGGCGACACACGCTAACGATTTCTCCCACAATACCGGAATTATTATTCCTGATGTCTTGTCGATAGATCAACTAAACGGGCTACTAAGTACCATCAGCTTGGACAATTGCCTGCTATCAGGTGGAGCCGATTTTTTCAGGTCTGTACTAACCACCAAACTTCAACTTGGGGAACAAGCCAAATACAATACGAATCAGATTAGCGGGGCGCGGTGTTTTATCATAGGAAGTACCTCAAACTCCAGCCGGCAAACTGTGCAAAGACTGCAGGAGCAGGGGCTGCCTCTCCTTTCCCTGCCCAGGGCTGGTCTTTACGATCAGGTTGTTTTCCGAAGTTGGCTGGATCATATCAAATCTAATTTGAAAAACGAACTGGGGCTTGTTGTCAGCAGTCCGGCAGAGCACATCACTGACCCTGCCGATAAAAAAAATATCACTAAGCGACTGGCATCTGCCGGAAAATTCATATTACAAAATGGATCGCAGCACAAACACTTGTTTGTGGAAGGAGGCGAAACGGCCAGGGCAATTATGGATGAAGCTGAAGTTCCAGATTTGAGATTGGATGGTGTTCTTGCCGATGGTGTGGTCAGGTTTTGGTCAGACCGGTATCATTTTATTTAACTGTTAAACCCGGAAGCTACGTGTGGCCGGAAAATATTATGTCAAAAAAATAATGGATAAAGGAGAATTGATTTATATCGATTACGCAATTATTCTGCTGTCACTGGCAGGCTCTGTATGGATTGGATTTCATTTTGCCAAAGGCCAAAAATCCACCAGCAAATATTTTATCGCATCGGGCAAGATACCGGCATGGGCCATAGGTATGTCCATTTTGGCCACTCTGATCAGCAGCATTACCTTTTTGGCTTATCCCGGCGAGGGCTTTTCCAACAACTGGATTCGGTTGGTGCAGGGGTTTATGGTTCCCATAGTGCTGCTTTTATTGATATGGTCGGTGGTTCCGCTATATCGAAATGTCATAGGCCTGAGTGCATACGAGTATTTCGAAAAGCGCTTCGGTCTCCTGGCACGCATGTACAGTTCGCTGGGCTTCATTATGGCGCACTTCTCAAAAATGGGTACGGTACTCTACCTGTTGGCACTGGCCATCGGACACTTGCTGGGCATGGACACCGTGGTCATCATTATCATCTTGGGCGTGGTCATCATTATTGTCACCTATTTTGGCGGAATTGAAGCGGTGATATGGCTGGATGTGATTCAGGGATTTATGCTCATAGCCGGAGGTTTGGTGACGCTCATCATCATTGTCTCCACCACCCCGGGCGGACTCCCGGCCATCTGGGAGGTGGGTGTGCAAAATGATCTGATTGGCTTTGGGCCATTTGATTGGGATTTTGTCAATCTGACATTCTGGGTGATGGCACTCAATGGAGTTTTCTATGCCATTCAGAAATATGGCACCGATCAGACCATCGTCCAGCGCTATCTGACGGCCAAGTCTAATAAGGATGCGATCAAAGCCTCACTCATTGGTGTATTGCTCAGCGTGCCGGTATGGGCGCTATTCATGTTTATCGGCACTGCACTTTTCGGATATTATCATTTAAATCCTGAAGTGACCTTACCATCAGATATTAAAGCAGATGCAGTTTTTCCACTTTTTATCCTTCAGGAGCTTCCGATTGGTGTGTCCGGCCTGGTGATCTCCGCATTGATCGCTGCGGCCATTTCCAGTCTCGATTCCGATATCAACTGCCTTTCGGCCATTCTGACCGAGGATTTTTATTGTAAGTTGAAAAGGAAGGTTACAGAGCGTCAAAAGCTCTTTTTTAGCAAAATCACCGTGTTGGTGGTCGGTTTTGCCTCCATAGCCATAGCCATGCTATTCACAAAAATAGGCGGAGAGGGCATTTTGGGAACCGTTTTTAGTTTGTATGCCATATTCTCTGGTGGCATCGCCGGAATCTTCCTCTTGGGGTTATTCTCAAAAACAGCCAATAACAATGGATTGAATATCGGCATTGCTGCGTGTGTATTGTTTACGGCTTATGCGGTGCTTACCTCTACCAGGGTAGAAGACCGGCTGCTCTTGGATTTGGGATCGTTCAATTTTTCCCAGCACAATTACATGCTTGGTGTGTACAGCCACTTGATTTTGATCGTGGTGGGCCAGTTGGCAAGCTACCTGTTCCCCCGGCAAGAGATCAATGAAAGGTTGACATTTTACGGATGGTCAAAAAAGAAAAGAAAAGAAGCACAATGAATAAAAAACCCATAATCGCAATCAGCGCCGGAGACCCTGCCGGTATAGGACCCGAGGTGACCGTAAAAGCATTGGCCAGCAGAGACATTTACGATGTCTGTCGCCCCCTGGTGGTTTGCGATGCGCATATTATAAAACAGGCATTGGAGTTTTGTGGAATGCAAACTTTTAATATTAGAAAAGTACTAAATCCACAGGAAGCAAAATATGAATTTGGAACTATTGATGTGCTGGATGTGGCCAATATTTCCATGGCAGACTTCGCCTTTAACCGGGTGTCTGAAATGACCGGAAAAGCATCGTTTGAATATGTGGAGAAAGTCATTGCACTGGCTATGAATAAAGAGGTAGATGCTACCGTTACCGGGCCGATCAATAAGGAAGCCATTCAACTGGCAGGCTACAACTATGCCGGCCATACGGAGATTTTTGCAAAATATACCAACACCACCAGGTATGCCATGATGCTGGCCGAAAAAAACTTCCGGGTGGTGCATGTCAACACCCATGTTTCCATGCTTGAATCCATTAAGCGGACAACAAAAGATCGCGTTTTATCTACCATTGTGCTGGCTCATACTGCTTTGAAGCAAATGGGTATTGAAAACCCGCGAATTGCCGTGAACGGCATTAATCCTCATGCCGGAGAGCATGGCCTTTTTGGAGATGAAGAAATCAGGGAAATTATCCCGGCGATTGAGCAGGCCAAAGCCTTGAATATCATGGCCGACGGCCCGCATCCACCCGACACCATCTTCCCCAAGATGAAAGGCGGACAATATGATATAGTAGTTTGTATGTACCATGACCAGGGGCACATTCCGACCAAATTATTGGGTTTTGAATACAATCATGAAACGCAAAAATGGGAAGGCATGTCGGGGGTGAATATCACCCTGGGTCTGCCGATCATCCGTGTATCGGTAGATCACGGAACTGCATTTGACAAAGGAGGCAAGGGAGAGGCCAACCCGCAGAGCATGCTTCAGGCCATAAAATATGCTTCATTATTCAGTAATAAAAAATAAAAAATGAATCAGAAAGTGAATTTTTTCGAGGGCGTAATGGTACCCATGATCACACCAGCCACACAAGATGGAAACATCGATGAGGTGCATGCAGCAAAGATGATCCGGTTTTTACTCGACAACAATACCATACCGTTCATTTTAGGGACTACCGGTGAGGTCGCTTCTATTTCTATTCCGCAAAGAGAAAAGCTTGTTCGCATACTATTGGAAAACAAAAGAAAAGAGGTGCCTTTGGTAGTTGGCATGGGGTCATTGACTGTGAAGGAAACATTTGAATTATCCAATAAGTTTTTCGCATGGGGAATTGATGCAGTGGTGCTTACCATACCCAACTACTTTAAGCTGGGCGATGAACAGATATTTCGGTATTTCGAAAACCTGGCGGAGAAAATTGACGGTAAGATAATACTTTACAACATCCCGGCTACAACCCACAATTCGATTCCTATCGATGTGGCAGATCGCCTGAGCTATTTAGAAAATATTGTAGGAATCAAGGATTCTGAAAACAACAAAAGCAGGCTACTCAAGTCGCTGGAACTATGGCAGAATAGAGAAGATTTCATTCATCTGGTGGGCGTAAATGACCTGATGGCAACGGGACTGACGATGGGATCGTCAGGAATAGTGCCCAGCTCAGCGAACCTGGTTCCTCATCTATATTATCAATTGTTTACTGAGACCAGGGCCGGAAACGAACAAAAAGTAAGCGAAATCCAGGAGCTGACCAGAGCAGTAACCAATGTATATAAAGACGATTTTTTGCTGGGTGAGTCTTTAGCTGCTTTAAAATACCTCTTGTCTGAGCAAGGGCATTGCCTGCCCTACATGTTTGCGCCTTTGTGCGAATTGGATGAAGTCCAGAAGAAATGTGTGAAAGCCAGATGGCTGGAACTGACCGACACTGTTGAAAAATTATAAGCCAACTAAACGAAAGATTATGAAATTGAAACTTGTACTTGACCTCGACATCAGAAAAAGAAAACTCCTGCAACGATATATTGGAAAGGAGAAAGGATTGCGACCCGAAGAATATAAGCTGGCTTTGTCTGAGCTGATAGATAAGCAACTTTTCAAACAGCTTCAGAAATACCAATATTAAATCAGTCCTTACCTTTGATACGATGAAACACGGATTTTACCTGACTTTTTTACTGACCTTTTTTGGTCTGAACACAGTTTTTGGCGCAGAAAAAGTACTTTCCTCACCAGATTCGAATATTAAAGTTGAAATTATAATCGGCGACCGGCTCTATTACAGGGTGAAGTACAAGGACAACATCGTGATGCAGGCCTCTCCATTGTCGTTAACGATCAATAAAAATCAACTTGGAAAATCTCCAAAACTACTCAAGGCAAATGAATCTAAAACCGATCAGATCATTCGCACGGTTTGGGGCAACCGAAAGGAAATCATTGATCAGTTCAATGAACTGACATTGGATTTTGAGGGTAATTATTCGCTACAGTTCAGAGCATACGATCACGGTGTTGCCTATCGCTTCGTAACCAATCTAAAGGAAAAGGACGTTATCGTGAACAGCGAGGAAGTTGCCTACCGATTTGATTTTGGAACAAATGCCTGGCTGCTCGAGGGCCCCTCTTACGAATCAAATTTCAAATTCACTCCTTTGGATGTGGAGGAAATCACCAATTTCCAAAACAGCATGGAAAAGATATATCTGCCTGCTTTCATCGAAGTGAAAAATAAGGTAAGGATCGCCATTACCGAGGCAGGATTGTACGATTACCCGAGCCTGTTCCTCAATCGCGGGAATGACTATGAAAACTATATGCTGGGTGTTTTTGAAAACTATGCCCTGACTACCACGGTGGGCGGATTTAGCAATTATTCGAAACTGAGCGACACTTCTGCGGATTATATTGCCAAAACTGCCGGTTCGCGGGCTTACCCCTGGCGACTGCTGGTGATCAGCGATGACGATGCCGTGTTTGCTGACAATAATCTTGTTTACCAACTGGCAGCGCCTTGCGCTTATCAGGACACGGACTGGATCAGGCCGGGGAAAGTAGCCTGGGACTGGTGGCATGATTATGCGGTGAAAGGGGAAGATTTTGAAGGTGGAATCAATACCAAAACCTACCTATACCAGATTGACTTCGCAGCAAAATACAATATCGAATATATACTGGTAGACTGGATGTGGACCGACAAATACGATCTATCATTATTTAATCCCAATGTAGATATCAAAAAAATTATTGACTACGGAAAAAATAAAAACGTTGGGGTGATGCTGTGGTGCCCGGGGCATACCCTTCATGAGCAGCTCGACCAGGCCCTGGATCTATTCTCCGGTCTGGGGGCAGCAGGTGTCAAGGCTGACTTTTTTGGCAGAGAAGATCAAACATGCATTAAAATGTACGAAGATATAGCCATTGCTGCCGCTAAAAGAAAAATGTTGGTGGATTTCCACGGTTGCACCAAACCCACCGGCATAGAGCGCACCTACCCAAACATTATAAACTATGAGGCGGTACTCGGCAACGAGTACAATAAATTGGCACCTGAAAATGTACCATCGGCCATAAGGTGATGTTGGCCTTTACACGAGGTATGATCGGCCCGATGGATTTTACCCCCGGGGGCATGAGAAACAGAAACGACCACCTCAGTGTCTTTTTTACCCTTCCGCAAGTGTATGGGACCAGAGCCGGTGAAATGTCCCTTTACGTGATTTACGATGAGCCATTAAAAATGCTTTGTGATGCCCCGTCGGCCTATGAGGCGGAACCAGACATTCCCTCTTTTATATCTCAGATCCCTACTACCTGGGATGATACAAAAGTACTGGATGGCGTTTTTGGTGAGTTCATTATAAAAGCTCGAAAAACGGGCAATACCTGGTTTATTGCCGGTTTAAATGGGGAGCAATCGCGAACAATCCAACTGGATTTGTCCTGGCTGCAAAACGACGCCTATGTCGGGGAGATATTAAGAGATGGCGCGAACGCTCACAGGATCGGAATCGATTATGTCATCGAACAAATCAATATCAGTAAAAACAGTAGCCCTGAGATTACAATTCCAGCCGGTGGCGGCTTTATTATGAGAATTGAAGGCAAATAAACCCAAATACTTATGAAAACTAAGATAATTATCCTTATCCCGCTTTTGATGTTTTGCACCTACGCATTTGCCCAGCAAATACCAAAGGCCGGTTCTCCCGAAATGCCACTTGAATATATTGGTCAACCAAAATACATGAAAGACCATAGACACGACGGCTACCTTCGACCGGTTGTTGGCGTGCAAAACATTCAGATTCTGCGTGCAAACCGGTCAAATCCGCCAGAGACCAACAAGGCAGGTAACACATACAATCACGCACCCATGATGGCATACTGGAATGGTAAGTTTTATGTGCAATACCTGGCCCATGAATGGGAAGAACATGGCAATCCCACAGAGACATATCTGTTACACTCCGAAGATGGATATAACTGGTCTTCGCCACGACTACTTTTTCCCGCTATAGAATATGAACCAGGCCGATTTACCATTGCCCACCAGCGCATGGGTTTTTATGTAGCTCCAAATGGGAAATTACTCACTTTATCATTTTACGGTGCACCCGGAGTTGGAAAAGACAGCCCAAATAGTGGCGAAGGCATCGGCAGGGCTGTAAGAGAAATTAAAGAAGACGGCACATGGGGACCCATTTATTTTTTAAGGTACAATCGTCACTATGGTTTTAATGAAAAAAACACCGGTCAATGGTACCTTTCCTATACACAATCCCCCGATAAAGCATTTGTACAAGCATGCAATGATCTGCTCAAAAACAAGCTCATGACCCAACAATGGTGGGAAGAGGACAGAAGCACGGATGGTTTTTATACAATTGATGATACTTCCGAAGAAGATTTTTCGGCGAAAGCGCTGTCTTTTTATCACCGCAAAGACGGTAAGGTAGTCGGACTCTGGAAAAGCGCCTATGCCGCTATTTCTGACGATGAAGGAAAAACGTGGTCAACGCCCGTAGCTGTGAAATCAAAACCGGAAGATACGGGAAAGGAATGGGGACAGAAGACCGATGATGGCCGATATGCCATTACCTACAACCCGGCAGGTGCCGATATGCGGATGCCCCTTGCCATCATATCTAGCGATGATGGCATCACATTCGATAACATGTTGGCAGTACATGGTGAGGCGCCCGAACAACGTTTCGCAGGACGATTTATGAATATTGGTGCTCAATACAACAGGGGTATCGCCGAAGGAAATGGAAATCCGCCGGGTGATGATATGTGGATAGTTTATGCCCAAAGTAAGCAGGATTTATGGGTAAGCCGCATACCTATTGCACCCGTGAGTGCTGTACAGGAAGACGTTGATGAAAATTTTGAATCAATGGATTTACATACAATTCCTGATGGGTGGAATGTGTACAAACCGACGTGGTCACAAATTCAGATTGAAGAGGAGAGCGGAAATAAATATTTACACATTCGAGACGAAGAGCCCTATGACTATGCAAAAGTGGTTAAAGTATTCCCGGAGGCGAATGCAGTCACTATTGAGTTTTCTCTTTTAGACTATGAAGGGCAGCACTTAGAAATAGATGTCACGGATTCAGAGGGCAAGCGGGCAGTCCATATGACTGATTTTCCCTGGAATTACCTCTTAGCCAACGATGGGCGAAGCATTAAATATCTAAAACGGCTACCCGCAAAAGAAGACTATCGCGTTGTTGTCCACATCGATCTTAAAAAACAATCATATTCACTGGTGTTAAATGGGGAAACCTTACTAGAAAATGCAGGCTTGTATGAATCGGTCGGAACTGTAGAAGGATTGGAATTCAGGACAGGGATGTTTCGAATGGACAATTTGTATGCAAATGATCTATTGGCGCCAAAGGATACAGGCCTGCCGGGAGCTGACCAAAAAGCACATAGAATAGCGAATTACAAAATTGATGATGTGAAGATTACGACGAAATGATAGGGCAAATAATTGGTGTAGTGCTTCTCCTTTTTAGCTCGTTCTGCTTTGCACACAATTGGCCAAGTCAATGTCTGACTGTTGAAATAGAATCTTCCATAGATCATAAATTGCAAGAAGCCCGGTTTATGAAGAGCAACAGCAAAAATCCGAGGCCACTTGTGGTTAGTCTGCATACCTGGAGTGGAGATTTCAATCAAAACGATACGCTGGTTTGGCAATGTGTGGATAGGGATTATAATTACATCCACCCAAATTTCAGAGGGCCTAACAGGACAGTGGAAGCCTGTGGTAGTCCATTGGTTATCAGCGACATTGATGACGCAATCGACTATGCGATAGCGCATGGCAACGTAGATATAAATGAGATTCATGTAATCGGATCCAGTGGTGGTGGCTACGCTACCCTGTTGTGCTACATGCAATCCCGGCATCATATTAAATCATTTGCTTCATGGGTTCCTATTTCCAATCTAATAGACTGGTACAATGAGGTCAGAATCAGAGAGCCTGAGCATGCGCTGGATATCGCAAAAGCGACAACAGGTAAAAACTTTGATACCAATTGGCACTATATCGATGAAGAAGAAGCAAAGAAACGTTCCCCGATCTATATGCAAACAGCCACGCTTGATCGCAGTAAAAGTAAACTGTCGATCTACGCGGGTGTGCATGACGGGTTTACTGGCGCTGTACCCATTACCCATTCCATAAATATGTACAACAAGTTGGTCATGGACAATGATCGCGAAAGGATTCATTGTCAGGTTTCAAAAGATGAAACCATCTCATTGCTTACCTCACGTGGAGCAGGTCGCAAAGGCATGCATCACACACTTGCAGATCGCCCGATTCACCTGCAGCGAGCCTACAAAGACATGATCAGCTCACCATCTTTGAAGGTTCGCATGAGTGTTTAACCAATGTTGCCCTACAGCATATCGATAGTAAGCGCATGCTTACTATTGGCGACTCCAACGGGGCTATGGAAAATGGTTGGGTTGACCAATTGAAACAAATCAGATTCAACGATCACAATTACAATACGTCAATTTCTGGAAATACGATTGGATTTATGAATAATGGTGACCCTCGCCTCAACACCCTTCACAATATCGACAACTATATGAGTAGCGCTATTGACCACCTAAAAGGGCTGGATGCCTTAATCATTACCTTAGGCACCAATGATTGCAAAATCGTATTCAAGGATAGCATCAACCTCGTTTCCGAAAACTTAAAAGAGCTGATCGGGATGATCAGGGCACATGATGCGTACAAAGCTTCGCAGCCGCGGATATTTATTGTTTCACCTCCTCCTTTTGGTATAGCAAGCCACAGCCACGATGAGTTTGTACATGCAAATGAGCGAATGCTCCGCCTGTACCCCGAGTTGAAAAAAACAGCCCTAAGTGAAGGCTGCACTTTTATTGATATTAAGTCGCAACTAGATGGCGTTATTGACCATTTGACTTCCGACGGTATTCATTTGCATGCGGAGGGGCAGCGTCTAATGGCGGAGATCATCAGTCAGGAAATAGACAAATATGATCTGGACTGAATCACCATGCAATTAGGCATTGGGAATGCTATGCTGCTCGAAATACCCGTTCAAGTGTGCTCGGGTAGGAGTAACTGCTGTTTTTTTTTTTAATCTTTCAACAATCCCCGCAATAAAAAACAAATTCTACCTTCACGCCCCAGGCCTGGTCAGGCAGTTTGGGAGAACTAGCCGGGACTTTACTGGGAGATGATTTTCATGAACTCGTCCAATTCCGGCTTCACATATATTTTTCCGTCAATCTCTACCACCGGAAAGGAGACATAGCCTTTGTACTCGGCTTCCTGGATTTTTTGCACTAACTCATTGTAGTAAGTTTCACTGGCTTCTACGTCTTTAAAGGTATATTTCACATCCAGAGCGTCAACTGATTTACGAAATGCGATACAGTGATCGCAGTTTTCGCTGCCATACACCATGATAACGGGCTCTGCTTTTGGTATCACCACCTCAGCGGCCTCTGTGTTTTTCTGTGGTTTGGTTTCACAGGCCAAAAAAGCAATAATAATTAGAATGAAAAAGCTGGCAATTGATGAGTATTTCATGATTATGTTATTGAAAATCCAGGCAATGGGGTGTACTTGCGTCTAAATTTATTATTTTTTATGTGATCGCAGCGATGTAAAAGAAACAAAATGCACTATGATGCTTTTCCGGCCAATTTATAGTAGAGCGGTATGCAAACCAATATGGCGGCAAGCAAGCTGATAGGAGGCATATATCCCGGCCACAATTGCCATTTTATCCAGCCATCCAAGCCCATGGCGCCAACATGCAACAGCGAAGTGACAAGCCCGAAATATCCCATGCGCTGGCCTTTTTGCCACTTTTGTATCCCTACGGCTTCTTGCATAAAGGGAATGGTGGTGATGGCCGGAATAGAGAAAAAATACAAGCTGACAACCCCCATCAACATACTCACCTCCCCGGTCAGGTTCATCATGTCATCCTGGTAAAATTTTGGAAAATAAGCCGGGGTTAGAATGATAAGTGAGATAAATACATGCATGGCAATAAGTGAAAAGCCCGCCAGTCCACAGTACTTCACAAACTGGTTTCGGGACGGTGCATCCTCGAATATGGGCCATATAGATTTGCCGGTGACATAGCTTAGCGCAAGAAAGAAAATGCCCGATATGCTCAATATTTTGTTTACAATGTACAATGGAAAGTGAATAAGTGCTACCCCTTTGAAAACCAAATAGCGCAAAACGGCATAAAGCGAAAAAAATATCAGAACCTTCCAAAGCAAATTGTTTTTGCTACTTCCTCCATGTACTGTACTTGCTGACATCACATCTTTTACTTTGATGAATAAGCCCCGGCCCAGCATCTTATGGGTAGTCGGCCTGGCTTTAAAAACTCAAATATATATCGGCACCCTGAATTACCGTTTACTTATCTAACTATTTGTTGCAATGCTAGCGGCTTTTTTGACGTCAATGGTGCTTCCGGCCTGCCCAAAATGAACGCTGAGCCCGGCAAGAGGTATAACTTGCTTAAGCATTGACATAAAAAATATAAATAATCGATATTTTTCTGTGCGTTGATATAGGTGAAATAGTTTTGATTTTATCAGGCAGCGGCATGTAGATGACTACCAAAGGCTTTTTGACCGCTTTGCCATCGACCTGGGGGGACTCGCCAGAGACAGCCTCCCTACAGATCAGCGGATTAAGCAATTTCAGGATCAACCTGACAATCAGCTCGTAGCCTTATATGTGCAATATGCCCGTTATTTGCTGATTGCCTCCAGCCGTGCCGGAAGCCACCCGGCCAACTTGCAGGGAATCTGGAACGACAAGACAGCGCCCCCGTGGGACAGCAAATACACTGTCAATATCAATACTGAAATGAACTACTGGCCTGCTGAAGTCACCAACCTCAGCGAGTGCCACGAGCCGCTGTTTCAGTTGGTGGAAGAATGTGCCCGGTCTGGCAAAAATACCGCCAGACAACACTACAATGCCAGGGGGTGGATTCTTCACCACAATACAGACCAATGGAGGGGTACTGCGCCCATCAACCATGCCAACCATGGCATTTGGGTCGGCGGTAGCGGCTGGCTCAGTACCCACTTGTGGGAGCATTTCCTCTTCACCCGCGACATAGACTTTTTGCGTCAAAGGGGCTATCCCATCATGCGCGAAGCAGCATTGTTTTATACTGATTTTCTTGTCGAAGACCCCGAAACCTCCTGGCTCATGAGTACCCCATCCAATTCACCCGAAACCGGCGGGCTGGTTGCGGGACCCACCATGGATCATCAGATCATCAGGTCATTGTTCAAGGCTTGCATCGCGGCAGATTCGATTCTGGGCGGGAGGGATGGCTTTATTGACACCTTAAAAAACATGGTACCCAGGATTGCCCCCAACCAAATCGGGCAATATGGCCAGCTACAGGAGTGGTTGCGAGACCGCGATGACCCCAAAAATACCCACAGGCATGTGTCGCACCTGTGGGGCATGCATCCCGGCACAGACATCAATTGGGAAGATAACCCGGAGCTAATGCAGGCAGCAAAGCAATCGTTGCTTTACAGGGGAGACGATGGCACAGGATGGAGCCTCGCGTGGAAAATAAACTTCTGGGCGCGTTTTCTGGATGGAAACCATGCCTACGAATTGGTGAAAATGTTATTTCGATTCGTGGATAATGGGAGTGAAGGCCATCAAAAGGGAGGCTCCTACCTCAATCTGTTCGATGCACATCCGCCATTTCAGATAGATGGCAATTTTGGCGCTGCGGCAGGTATAGTTGAAATGCTCCTGCAATCGCACCTTACCTATATCGATTTATTGCCGGCGCTTCCGGATGCTTTCGAAAACGGCTCTCTTGCCGGCGTGTGTGCCAGGGGTGGCTTTGAGCTCGACTTTGGTTGGGAAGACAAAAAACTGGTTCAGGTGAGTGTGCTTTCTAAAGTTGGGGGAATTTGCCGTTTGAAATACGGGCAAAAAACCATAGATTTTGAAACTGTTGCCGGTGAACGGTATATCTTCGATGGTCATCTGGTGATGCAGGAAAAATAGCCGGATAATGTTAATTTTGAGCGCTTCAACAAACAAAAATGCAAAAAGTGTTATTCATCCGGTGGGTATTTCCATTGCTAGCCACCTTTACAATAATATGCTACTTAAGTGTGCTTATTCCACCAACCTTTTTTTGGCCTGCTGTTTTTGCCAGCTATGCCATCCCGGCCGTATTGCTTGTCAATGCCATATTGTTGCCTGTCACCCTGTTTTTTTATAGACGCAAAATCTTCTATCCCCTGTTGGGCTTGCTAGCCGGTGTACCTTTCGTGTTGGTCACCTATAGCCATCATCGCCCACAACCCCGCGAGGCGAAGATGATTTCTGTGTTGAGCCTCAATGCCAAGCTCTTTAGAAAGTCGCGTATGTACAATGAATTTTCAACTGATTTGATTTCCTGGGTTGCTGCCGATAGCTCCGATATCAAATGTTTTCAGGAGTATAGTACCAATGCCAGGTGGGAACCGCTGGATGTGACAGGGCAAATAAAAAAGCAAGGGTTTAATGGCTTTATCCACCGGGCTACCATGGATGGGGCACACAATCCCGGGTTGGCCATTTTTTCTAAATACCCCATACTGGATACCGGAACGGTATGGATACGACCGGGCTCGCTCAACGATGGGATATTTGTGGATATCGATCTGGGATATGACACCGTCAGAATCTACAATGTTCACCTGGAATCGATGAAACTGCTGCTTTATCAATACAAAAACGCAGAAAATTATCCCTGGAAAATGAAGCACTTGGTGTCGCGGCTAAAGGATGGCGCCGCGCAGCGTTCGTATCAGATCGACCGCTTAATCACGCATACCCGCGTCTGTCCACATCCTTTTATCATTTGTGGCGATTTCAACGAAACACCGTACAGCTTCAATTATTTTCTCCTGCGACAGCACTTTTCCAATGCCTTTGAACAGGCAGGCAGGGGATTTGGCTTTTCGCTGAATAGTGTCCTCTTTTTTTTACGCATCGATCATCATTTCTATGGCCCCGGGATAGAAGCGCTCGACTACCGGGTAGATCGAAGCATGAAGGTCTCAGACCATTTCCCAACCCGGGGTCGCTACACCATAAGCAGGTAACCTGATTCCCTGATCTGGGTAAGACTTTAACTAGGATTTGTGAATTTGAGCGCCTGATGCCTGGGCAATAGCGAGCAGATTACAGCCGCATCAGCCCATAACACTTCAACAACGCCCGCCGGTCATTAGCGATTTTTAAGTATTGTCTCTATATTCACCCCGATTTTTTTACAAACCTAGAAATATGAAAAATACATTAGAAACCAGTAGTGGAAACAAATCATTTGTACTGGGATTGACCTTGGTCGCCACCTTGGGTGGATTACTTTTTGGCTACGACACCGCTGTGATATCCGGTGCTGTCAGTTCCCTGCAATCCTTTTTTATCGACACGCTCAACCTTGACAATGGCGAAGCGCGTACGGTAATTTTAGAATACCGGATCACAGTATATGTTGCCATTTATATTGTACTATTTTCTGTTGGTGGCGTGCTCATCAAGCTGGTGGGCAGGGGTAAGGGTATACTCTCTACCATTGTACTGATGGCCATTTCCACCCTGGTGATTTCCAACAATTTCAAAGATGCTCCTGTTTTGGACGAAGAGACCGCCAATTCACTCAAAGGCTTTATCGTCTCCAGTGCACTGATTGGATGTATCATTGGAGGTTCGCTCGGGGGTATTATCTCCAAAGAGATGGGGCGTAAGCGGGGGCTCATCCTCGCAGCCTTGCTTTTTACCTTGTCGGCTATAGGGTCAGCGGTTCCTGAAGTAATGAATATTTTTGGAGTGGAAA
Organism: Cyclobacteriaceae bacterium; assembly: GCA_012033595.1. Taxonomy (GTDB): domain Bacteria; phylum Bacteroidota; class Bacteroidia; order Cytophagales; family Cyclobacteriaceae; genus JAAUQL01. Next base: position 17,704 of record JAAUQL010000046.1, read on the forward strand.
ATGTCACTTCCTTCATCATATACCGCATTATCGGCGGCATCGGAGTGGGTATGGCCTCTATGCTTTCGCCCATGTACATTGCCGAAATCGCCCCGCCAAAGATCCGGGGACAACTGGTGTCATGGAACCAATTTGCCATAATATTTGGTATGTTGGTCATTTATTTTGTCAACTTTTTTATAGCCCGACTCGGAGATGAATCTTGGCTGAATACCGTGGGTTGGCGATGGATGTTTGCCTCAGAGACTATACCCGCAGGCTTATTCCTTATATTGTTGTGGTTTGTGCCGGAAACTCCAAGGTACCTGGTTATGAAAAACCGTGATGGCGATGCTTTAAAAGTGCTTAACAAACTCAATGGCGAAAGTCATTCGGCCAGGATACTGGCAGAAATCAGGGACACCCTGAAAATAAAAGATGCGCCCTGGCTTTCATATGGTTGGATGCTGATAGGAGTAGGCATTTTCCTGTCGGTATTTCAGCAGTTTGTAGGCATCAATGTGGTGCTGTACTATGCCCCGGAAATATTCAAGAGCATGGGCAGCGGTACCGAATCATCACTCTTGCAGACCATCATAGTAGGTGCGGTCAACCTCACCTTCACAGTGCTTGCTATTTTTACTGTCGATAAATTTGGCCGTAAGCCACTGATGGTAATTGGTGCCGTGGGTATGGCCGTCAGTATGTTGGCCCTGGGATTATCGTTTTACCTGGGCTCAGTAGGTGCCGGAGCCTTGATATTCATGTTGTTTTATACGGCTTCATTTGCCATGTCCTGGGGGCCTGTCACCTGGGTATTGCTGTCAGAGATTTTTCCTAACCGCATCAGAGGGGCGATGTCGATAGCCGTGGCGGCTCAATGGATCGCGAATTTCGCGGTTTCCTGGACTTTCCCAATGATGAATGACAACACATGGCTCACGTCACAGTTCAACCATGGTTTCGCTTATTGGATCTATGGGGGCATGAGTATGCTTGCAGCGTTTTTTGTCTGGAAATGGGTTCCCGAAACCAAAGGCAAAACGCTGGAGGCCATGGAAGATGTGTGGAACAAGTAGCATAGACCAATTGGATAAGCAAATTAGCTGTGTGACCAGTTGAAAAATAATGAAAAAAGGACAAGCTTCGATCGGGTCAGATCGGAGCTTGTTTTATTTGTGGCGTATCATCGTCCTATGCAATTTTAGTTTGACAAGATGAGATTTGGCAATTGATGGTTGCCTGTGGCAGGCCCTGAGTTGATTTTACTTTAAAATAAATGCGTTTTAAATCCCGTTAGAATAGTTATGTCGCAAGAACTCGATTTTTTAATTGCCAGAGCCAAATCTGCTTGTGAAAAGGCCTATGCGCCCTATAGTAAATTTCCGGTAGGCTGTGCTCTGGTATCGGCCTCGGGGCAGGTTTATACCGGATGCAATGTCGAAAATATATCATTTGGCCTCACCATTTGCGCTGAACGGGCAGCGGTTTTCGCCGGGGTGTTGGCCGAAGGGTCTGAGTTCAAGATCAAAAAAGTGGTCATTTATACCCCGACCGAAGTGCCCATTACTCCATGTGGCGCTTGTCGTCAGGTCATTCACGAGTTTGGCAAAGAGGTAGAGGTGGTCAGTGTGTGCAATACAGGTCATCCGAATATTGCCAACCTGCCATTCTTGCTGCCCGATTCACCTGCTATTGCCCTTTGAGTTTTTGTTGGTCTTCTTGTATTTGAAGCGATAGCCAAAATAGAGTTTTATTTTTCCATGACCCGAAACTACTTTTTGCTTTTTTTCAATGCGGGTATCATACGAATCTGTGGCAAACTGAATACCCCCAAATAATTTGTCGGCATTGTAGCCAATGGAATTGATGGTGCTCAGACCCAGGAAGAGATGGGTAGGATAGGGCTGTCGAAAGTCTGTTTTATAGTCGCCCATATTGAGACCCAGACTTGGGATCAGACTCAGGGTCACAAAAAAATGTTCTTTCCAAACCAGCGTGTACATATAACCGATGTTTACAGCCATGCTGGTGGAGTTGACATCGGTTAGGTGGAGGTTTTTATTGAAATTGGATGCGATCTCATTGGATATCACCGAAGAATCGGAGACCATATTGAACATATAAAACGAAAAACCGGCCAATACGCTTCCGGCACTTTTCTTTTGCATTTCATTTTGGATAAAAGGGGCCTTGAGCGAAAATTTGTCATAATTGAAGGCAAAAGTATAGTCCAGCCCCACAAACACCGACCTGATATCATCCCTTACTTTTGAGGCAGGAAACACCCTGGAGCTCACTCCGCTCATATCGCTGTGTTGGTAGCCATAATAATACTGGTAAACTGCCGAGATATACTGTTTATTGTTGAAAATAGTCCCTTGAAAATCCAGTAGGTTGCTGTTCAAAAAGCCGGTGTTTTCGGCAATACCAACATTGAAGGCCAGATCCAGGGCAAACCACTTATAGGCTACACCAATACCGAGATTGAGCCGGCGATCGGGGCGGTATCTGATACTCGAATTTTGCTCGCGGTCTTTTACGGTAAAATAATTTATCTTATTCACGCCAATGAGCTTCAACGTGAGGTCTTGCGAAAAATTTTTGATGTAGCTTGTGTCCTGTTCTTTATCCAAAATAGCACTACCCAGCTCCTCGACCTTTTGCATCAGGCTATCCGGCTGGAGTATTTGTGCTTCAGCCTGCTCAGACAGGCTGGTGAGCAAAAATACTAAACCCAGTAATCGGTATGCGTATGTCCTGTATTTTTGATGGCTGTTTTTTACTTTCATCTAATAAAACTCAGTAATAGATTAGGACAGTTTCCTGGGGCTTACAGTGCCCAATAGTCCAATACCATCACATCTTCCAAAACAGGCTGTAGCAAGCTGCCAAATGCCTGATGATCGGGATGCGGAAGATAAGCCGCCCGGCCTTCTTCGCTATCGAAAGTTAGTAAAAACCCATGGGTAAAGCCCTTGTTCAGGCCTTCCGGGCTATTGTTAATACCCCATTCATATCCTTTGATTTCGGGGATTTTGGCCGGCAGGGCAGCAAAGGCTTCCTCAACGGCAGTGATTTCCTCAGCGCTTGCCGATGCCTTAAATTTGAACAATACCATATGTCGCAATTGCCTGGCCTGTTCGCTTTCTTTTGTGTCAATAGTCATATTGTCGGTGGGGCTTTCGGGCTTTTTGGATTCGGTACAGGCAGATACCATGAGGGTCAAGATCCATATGCCCACAATGTTTCGTAGATGATTTTTCATGTTATTTTTAGTTTAGCTGTGAAAGGTATAAATATAAGGGAAATTGTGTTGCAGCCAGAGCCTGACCTGGATTTAGCCCTCAGTCATGATTTTTTGTGACTTTTGCCAGATCATTGTTGCTGTTGGCTTTGCTGATAGATTTTTGTCTGCATGACTGTGGCAATCGACAACGCCCGTGTTTTGGCCAATTGTGATTTTTCCCCTTCAAAGCGCTCGTCAACTGTTTCGTTGAACAAAGCCAGCCACCGGTCGAAGTGTTGCTTTTTGAGCGCTTCTTTGCCATGAAGCTGTAGATGTACCTGCATGGGATTGCCTTTGTAAGCACTGCTGTGAAAAAGGGTGGTTTCCCAAAAGTCATACATTTTGGGCATATGTTCGTCCCAGTTGAGGCCTGCCACCTCGTTAAAAATATATCCTATGGTCTCATCGGCGAGCACTTTTTTATAAAATTCGTTCACCAGCAATTCAATGTCAGATCGTTGTTGAATGTCATGTTTTTGCATAGCAGCGGTTAAAATTTTTGTTTTACAATATCCATGATTTTTTGCAGCATGATGCTCACCGACCAGGGCATGATTTCCGATTGTTTTTTACCGGCCAGCAGGTCATTGTTCACAGCTTCCAGTTCGTAGCTATAGCCCACTGTGGGCTTATCGTCCACAAAATGTCCTGCTATCTGCTTGTTTTTGTACAAGAAGCACTCTTTGGCCATAAAAAACTCCGGTATGCTGATGTAACCTTTGGTGCCAATGAAGTAGGCATCGTTGGGCATGTCGAAAAGAAACGATGCCATCAGATTAGCTGTGGTGCCATTGAGGTATTCAAACACCATGCTTTCTTCACTGTCAACCCCGGTACTGGCTTTTTTGGAGCTTGCACATATACTAATGGGCAGTTGTGGCATGGCCAGACAAGACAGGGCGATGGGGTAGATGCCAATATCGAGCAGGGCACCCCCGGCAAGTTTGGGGTCGAATAAGCGCAGATTGGTCTGCGGATCGGCGAGAAAGGCGAAGTCGGCTCTGATGTGCTTGAGTTCTCCTATTTCACCGGAATCCAGCCAGCTTTTGGCTTGAATGATGGCGGGCAAAAAGTAAGTCCACATGGCTTCCATCAGATAGGTGTTGGTATTTTTGGCTGTTTCGATGAGCTGCCTTAGTTCGTTTTCGTTGGTGGTGATGGGCTTTTCGCAGAGTACGGCTTTGCCAGCCATCATGGCTGCTGTGGCATTTTCGCGATGGAAGTTGTGTGGGGTGCCGATATAGATTGCATCTATTTCGGGGTCACGGTAGAGCGCTTCGTAGCTGTCGTAGTAGCGTTCGATACCAAAATGCTTTGCAAAAGAGGCGGCTGTATCGAGCGACCTGGAGGCAACGGCATGTATTTCACCATTAGAAACATGGACAAAATCAGCGCAGATCGACCGCGCAATATTTCCCGTACTTATGATACCCCATTTTATTTTTTTCATTCTTATTAACTTTTGATTTTTGCATTGCGGCGCCCGGCCATCACGCCTACTTCACATTTTTAAATTTTTTGCCAATTCTATACCTGTAGAAAAGGCCTTGATGGCTGCAAGATGGCGACAAAGTCTGGTACACAACTTAGGCATCGCCCATGGCCTCCCCGGCATGTGGCATCCCGCATCCATCACAGCGTTTCGGCCAGCACCATTTTGATGGTGCGGTTGCCATTTTTTGCTTTTGCCAATTTGCAAACTCCCGCTTCGTAGAAGTATTCGCAATAGTTGTCTTCCGGAAGCAGCAGTTTATAGTGACCTTCACTTAGTTTACGCAGTTCCAAAGGTTTTGCAAACGTTCAGAAAATACCATTGTCACATTTTTAGGTTCTTTGAAATACAACTCAGAAACATAAAAAGTATGGGAAATGCTAATATTTTTCTTTTCGCCTGAGCCATATTCTACCAGCCAGTCTTTATCGGCCTTTCTGGTTATTTTGCAATATTCCCGTTGGTCATCATTGAGCACTTGCTCATAAGTGGAGCGTTGCAGCAGGCCATCTTTTATGGTGGCGCTTGTGATCCAGTTGAAGGTATAAAAAGGGATTTTGACTTTAGATTCGGTCGAGATATGCTCCTGCCCGGCCACAGTCGATTTGTTGATGGTGAGTTTGCCAATAGTGCCAAACCATAAAATGTCGTATTCAAGGGATTGTGCCATAGGTTGGCTGGCTATGAGCATGGCAAGACATACCGATATCGCTATGGACTTTATTCTTGTCAGTCTGATACAAGCATGAGTTGACATATTGTTTCCCGGTCATTTGATCTTATGTAAAATTACTTTTTATATGAATAATATCCAGCAGGCTTCTATTTTTGCGTCTGCTATATTTTATACCCACACCATTTTGACCATGAAAACATCGATAGAAGTAAGTTATTATCCATTGACAGCAGATTATCTGGCTCCCATTGGAGAATTTATAGAACGACTAAACCAGTATCCCAAAATCGAAGTCAGGACCAGTGGCATGAGCACACAGGTTTTTGGCGAATTTGATGAGGTGATGCAGGCCCTTAGCCAGGAAATCAAATCTGCCTTCGCTTTACCTCATTCGGTGTTCACACTCAAAGTGATCAATGCCGACCTGAGGGAGATTCCCAAAGCACAATAACATTGCCTCATCTTAATAATTTGTTTTTGCGCACCACCATTTTAGACTGTTTTGTTGCCGGGCCAATTCACGTTTATTGCTATGGATAATATGGGGCAAATAATCCAATGGCTGGGACACCACTATTTTGAGTTGATCGCTGCTGCGCTGGGGTTTGTGGCCATTTTTCTGCAAATAAAACAGCATGTGTGTTATTGGCTGGTGAGCATAGTGATGGTGAGCATGTATATTTATATATACATCGATGCCAGGTTATATGCCGATATGTCTTTGCAGGTGTATTATCTGGTGGTTAGTTTTTATGGTTGGTACCTGTGGATGTTTGGCGAGAGCAAAAGTCATCAACCCACCGGCTTAGGGGTCAGCACCTCCTCCAGGTCTTTGATTGCTTTGTTGGCGGGCATTAGTGTGCTGTTGTTTTTCCTCATCTCCTGGATTTTGACCACCTTCACCGATTCTGATTTGCCGTATTGGGATGCCTTTACCACTGCGCTCAGTTTTGTAGCCACCTGGATGCTCGCCCGAAAAAAGATTGAGAACTGGCTCATTTGGGTGGTAGTCGATGCGGTTTCTTCGGTCATTTACCTCTACAAGGGGCTCTACCCCACGGCTATATTGTTTGTGTTCCTCACCGTGCTGGCGGTGGTTGGATATCGCAATTGGCAAAAGGACTTGCGTCAGGATATGGCTTGAAAGGCACAATAGCTAATGATTGCCAGTGGCTCCGGCAAAAAATATTATGAGCCGCTTTTAGCGACGAACTAATCTCAAAGATTGTTTTTAAGGGCATCAATTTTATGATACAGCCCATTGAAATACAGCTTACGTCCGACGGGAGTGGCCAGGTCAGTGGCCTGTGCCATCAGTTGGCCGGCATAGAGGCGGTTTTCAAGATAAAATTCCTGATTGTTGGTGGTGAGCATATTCAGGCCGTAGTGGGCGATATAGGTGAGTTCAAAATGCTCCAATTTGACCAAGACCTGATTTTTAGGTATAGGACCTTCGTATTGGTACAAAGAGAATAATGGCTTGTCTTTTTCGATAGAACCCTTGGCTGCAGGGTCAAATTTATGCCCATATTCAGCTTGTTTTTCCACATGCTCCAGTACTTTTATCAATTCATCCAGAATATGGCCAATATCTTGTTTGCTTTCAAACATACCTTTCTTATGGCAAAACAATACCTGGTTCATGGTTGAGTGGATCGTCTCTGTGTTCCATATTTCTATGGAAGGATGATCAAGGTATGCCTGCAACAATTTGTACGACATATCCAGCAAGGTATCGATGGAGCCCGGATCAAACTGTGGGTACTTCCCGGAAGGCAACTGATGGAACATTTGGCGCCAGCAATACATTTTGAAAGAGGCGAGGTGTGGGTACATAAACAAATAGAAAACCGGCAAATCAGAAGCCAGGAAGACAATTTCCTTTAATCCAAAATTAGAAAAAGACTTTAGCTGCTTACTTAGGTAGTTAAATATTCCGGGCAGGCCTTCATCGCGATTGTTCAAGGAATGATAGTCGAAATGGACACTGTCGAAAGACCGGGATAGGATGGCCTCGGTCGAAATGGCATATTTGGTCATCAACAAGTCGAATTCGAGCAAAGACAGATGCGATTCTCCCCTTATTCTGCGGTAGGCACTGTCCACACTGATGCTTAGCTCATCGGCCACCACTCTTGCCATAGATAGGTTCGAAGGCAGCTTTGACTTAAGTTCGGCAAAAAACCGCTTTTGAACGTTGTTTTCTGCATCCATGACAATGGGAGTCTATTGCTTGTGCTCAATTACCTGATGTTGCTAATAGGTGATACTAATTTAAAAATATTCATAAGAAAATCATGCGTGCAACGCAAAATCCCTGGCACCCCGGGGGCGCTTACACCGACCACCTTCTGCTGCATGCGATGTCCGCCCGACGGTGCCGCAAGACCTTACCACACAGGTGTGCACACATTTTTTCTCAATTAATTCCCAATCCAAACAATTACAGGTAAATTTGCATTCGTTTGTTTGCAGCACGGTGCTGTAGATATTACCGTCTTAAAAGTCAGGCCTTTAACCTGATGAAAAAAGGAAGCAATGAGTAAGAAAGGAAGAGTGTTGGTAGCCATGAGCGGAGGCATAGACAGTTCGCTTGCCGCCGTACTGCTACATGAGCAAGGGTATGAAGTGATAGGCATGACCATGAAAACCTGGGACTATGCCTCTTCGGGAGCCTCGAAAAAAGAAACCGGATGTTGCAGCCTTGACTCCATCAATGACGCGCGCAATATCGCCGTAAGCCTCGGTTTTCCACATTATATCCTGGACATTAGAAATGAGTTTGGCGACTATGTGATCGACTACTTTACTGATGAATACATGGCTGGGCGCACCCCAAACCCCTGTGTTCTTTGCAATACGCATATCAAGTGGGATGCCCTGCTGAGACGGGCCGACAAGCTCGGATGCGAATACATTGCTACCGGTCACTACGCCCGGATAAGGCGCGAAAATGATCGCTATGTACTGTCGAGAGGATTAGATGGGTTCAAAGACCAGTCGTATGCCCTGTGGGGTGTTTCGCAGCAAAGCCTGAGTCGCACCATATTCCCGCTGGGGCAACTTGCCAAAAAGCAAATTTATGAAATGGCCAAAGAACGCGGTTTTACCGAATTGGTCACCAAATCAGAATCTTACGAGATTTGCTTTGTGCCCGACAACGACTACCGGGGTTTTTTGAAAAGGCGCGTAGAAGGGCTCGAAGACCAGGTGCAGGGGGGCGAATTTGTTTTGGAAGATGGCACCGTGGTGGGCACACACGAAGGCTATCCATTCTATACCATTGGCCAGCGCAAAGGCCTGGGAGTTGCCCTGGGTTTTCCGGTTTATGTCACTGAAATCCAAAAGGATAAAAACCGCGTGGTACTTGGCACCTTCGACGAACTGGCTCGAGATGGCATGTATGTAAGCAAACTGATCATGGGAAAATACCCATCGATAAACGAACGCATGGAAACCATCACCAAAGTGAGGTACAACGACACCGGCCACCCGGCAGTGATAGAGCAGACCGGAGATACCATGAAGGTATTTTTTGGCAATGGGGTCAATGCCATCGCACCCGGCCAGGCGGCGGTTTTTTACGAGGGCGATGACGTGATAGGTGGCGGATGGATCAAATCTAGTTTCAGACAAAATGCGTAGGCTGGCCATCAACATAGCGCTTGCCTTTGCCGGACTGGTTTTTTGGCAATGTAGCGAAACCAAAGAGGTAGATCCGGAAATGTTGGGTGGCGAATATTTCCCGTTGCAAACCGGCATGTACCAGGTCTATCAGGTGCATGGCACCCGCTATTTGTCTTACCAGGACAGCGCAACCTTTACCTATCTGCTCAGGGAGGTGGTCACTGACTCATTTCAAAACCTTGAATCGGGTCTTTTCATACAAGATACTTCGACAGAAAAAAATGACGGAAACCGACCTGTGGGTGACAGATTCGGTTTGGACAGCCAGAAAAAACAATGGGCAGGCCATCAGAGTGGAAAATAACCTTCCCATTGTGTCATTGATATTCCCGCTAGGGGAAAACAAAAAATGGGATGGCAACAAGCTGAATGCCAGGGAGGAAGACGAATATGAAATGATGGATATCGGACGATCTTTCACGCAGGGTTCAAACGATTTTCAGGAAACGGTAACCGTGGTGCAGGAAGATTTGCCCGACATTTTTGTGGAATCGAAATACAAAATAGAAGTGTACGGCAAAGGTCAGGGATTGGTATATAAAGAAATTAACCTGGTGAATTACCGGCAAGGCGATGATTATGGATTGCAAAAAGTGGAGTCAGGCCTGCGATATTTCCAAACCCTGATCGAGTATGGCAAGGATTAATATAGCGATAGCGACACTATTGGTACTGCTCACCATGCCCGCTTTTGGCAATGTAAACCGCTACATGGTTTTTTTTAAAGACAAAAAAGAAAACCCATATACGCTGGCAAAACCATTGGAGTTTTTGTCAGCCAGGGCGCTGGAACGAAGACAAAAACAGCAGATAGCCATCGGGGCGGGCGATTTGCCGGTCTCGGAGCACTACCTCGGGCAGCTCCGCGCTATCGATAGTGTTCAGGTTTCTTTTGCTTCCAGGTGGTTCAATGCAGTGTTGGTAGAAATGGACGAAGGCAAATTGGAGGAGGTGGGCTCCTTACCATTTGTAAATACGATTAAGTTCGTGGCTCCGGGTAGCAAGCTTCAGCCAGACGCCGGAAATGGCCGCAAGTCTGGTCAACTGGATATTGCTAATACCGAAGAGGAGGAGGAGTCGAAAGCTCAGAATGAATTTATCGGTGTGGAAGAAATGCATGAGCAAGGGTATCGAGGTGAAGGCATGCTGATCGGAGTATTCGACTCGGGATTTGACGAGGTGGATCGCTCGCCCTATTTCAGCCATTTGTTTGAGAACAAAAAAATAAAAGGTGCCAGGGATTTTGTACATGGTTCTTCTGAGGTTTTCCGCTACGATAGCCATGGATCCAAGGTGCTTTCCTGCATTTCGGCGTGGTTACCGGGTGAATATTCGGGCACGGCTCCACAGGCCGATGTATTGCTTTGCGTCACGGAAGATGTGCAGTCGGAATTCAGAATTGAGGAATACAACTGGCTATTTGCCGCAGAATATGCCGACAGCGCCGGAGTAGATATTATAAATTCTTCGGTTGGGTATTCCTATTTCGACTATGAGTCGATGGACTACAGCTACGCCGATATGGATGGCAATACGGCCGTGATAACAAGAGCAGCCGATATGGCGGCGGCCAAAGGAATACTGGTAGTGGCCAGTGTAGGCAATGAAGGTAAAAACACCTGGAAGTACCTCAATGCCCCCTCCGATGGCGACTCGGTTCTAGCCATTGGGGCTGCCACATTTGCCCAGGACAAGTCGGCATTCAGCTCATTCGGCCCCTCTAGCGATCACCGGATCAAGCCCGATATTGCTGCACTTGGCACATGGGTGCAGGTGGTACACAATAGTGAGTTGAGCACAGCCAATGGCACTTCTTTTTCTTCGCCAATGGTGGCAGGCTTGGCCGCCGGACTATGGCAGTCTTTTCCACACCTCAGCAATATGGAGCTGATGGGCTACCTCGTCACTACCGCCAGCCAGGCAGATGCCCCCGATACCCTGCTGGGTTATGGCATTCCTGACTTTATAAGGGCGTACAACAAAATAAAGGTGTCGGAAGGCGATGTGGTCAATAGTTTTGTGGTCTTCCCCAATCCGGTCACCAACCGCAGGGTCATCAGTTTTTATGTAGAGGGAATTGCCAGCCCGCAGTCAGCCGACCTGCAATTTTTCGATTCGAAAGGAAGTCTGATCAAAACAGCCATATTTGAAAGTAAAAACACGGATGACCCGGTCGAAATCGATGTTTCATTTTTAAAACCCGGCGCCTACATCCTTGCCTTACACATCGATGGCAAAGCCAGAAAATCCAAACTTATCGTTCAATAAAAATTTATGATATGTCCTTAATCGCGCCATCCATCCTCAATTCAGATTTTTTGCTGCTGGGCGATACCGTACAAATGCTCAATGAAAGTGAAACGGACTGGATACACCTCGATGTGATGGATGGATCGTTCGTTCCTAATATTTCCTTTGGAATTCCTATAGTGGAAGCTGTAAAAAAAACGGCAAAAAAGCCGCTTGATGTTCATTTAATGATAGTGAACCCCGAAAAATATATTGAAGGTTTTCGACAAGCCGGGGCAGACATTATCAATATCCATTATGAAGCATGCCAGCAAAAAAACCTGAAATCAATCCTCCGCACCATCAGAGACACAGGAGCCAGGCCTGCGTTGGCCATCAAACCCGACACTCCGGTGAGTGCCGTGTTCGACTATGCAGAGTACATCGACATGGTGTTGGTGATGTCGGTATTTCCAGGCTTTGGCGGACAGCAATTTATGGAAGAAAGCTATGAGCGCATTGCCAGATTGAGAAGTTTTTTTAATGACAACAACATGGACACCCTCATTCAGGTAGATGGCGGGGTGTCGCCAGGTAATATTGCGCGATTAAAAAGCGCAGGAGCCGATGTAATGGTGGTAGGCAGTGTGATATTTAAATCGGCCAGTCCCTCCAACACCATTTCCGAACTCAAGTCGCTGGTAAGGTAGCCGCGCAAAACCAACAGAATGAAAGCAACTTTACTGGTATTTTTATGCATTTTCTCTTATGGAATGGTGGCCGCTCAGGAGGAGAGCAGGAGCATTTCCGGTAGGGTGCTGGACGAAAGAAGCATTCCCATAGGCGATGTTTCCATCCATCAACCAGCCTCCGGCACCGGGGTCATTAGTGATTCGCTTGGTCGGTTCAATATTAAAATAGACCTTAGCGCCGGGCAGTTGCTGATATTCAGGCATATACTCTTTACAGGAAAAAAAATTGATCTGAGAACGCACGACTATGACGCTGAACTTATAGTGGTGATGAAAGATTCAATGCGGGTGCTGGATCAGATCAACGTGACAGACCTACGCGAGGGCGAAATGGGCAAAAATGCCAGCACCTATGTATTGGACCCCATGCACGCCAAGTTCATTCCTTCGCCTTTTCAGGACATCAGCAGTTTGCTCATTACCTTACCTGGTGTTTCGGCGCGTAATGAATTGTCCACAGGCTATGCTGTACGCGGGGGCAACTATGACGAAAACCTGGTTTATGTCAATAATTTCCCCATATACCGACCACAAATTGTCACTTCCGGACAGCAGGAAGGCCTCAGCTTCATCAATACCGATCTGGTGCAAGGTATCAATTTTTCATCAGGCGGATGGGAGGCAAAATATGGTGACGGACTGGCTTCTACCCTGAACGTACAATATAAAACCCCTGATAAAATGGCCGGATCGTTAAATATTGGCCTTCTGGGCGGATCGGCACATTTGGAAGGAACAGGCCGCGACAGCCGCTTCAGCTATTTGATTGGTGGCAGGCTCAAATCATCTACCTACCTGCTCAATACCCTCGAAACCAAAGGCGAGTACCGGCCTCGGTTTGCCGACGTGCAGGCGTATTTCAATTATGATATGTCGCAAAAGGAAGTAGTGGCAAGACCGAAATTGGCCTGTTGATGTCCTATGCACAAAACCGATATTTGGTCCGTCCGACCAGTCGCGAAACCACCTTTGGCACGTTCAATAACCAGCTAAGGCTTTTTGTGGCCTTTGATGGGCAGGAAAAACTGACCTACGACACCTGGCAAAGCGGGGTACTGCTCAACCACAAGGTAAGTGGAAAGTGGATGACCCACCTGGCCATTTCCGGAACTTATTCCCGGGAACGGGAGTACTACGATATAGAAAGCGGCTACCTGCTTTGCAATGTCGATAATAACCCGGGTTCGCCCGGTTTTAACAAATGCGCTACGAATATAGGCGTCGGTACCAACTACTATTCGGGTCGTAACCGGCTCGATGCCACCCTGCTCAATATCGAAATGCGCAATGAGCTCATCCTCAACCACAGCAATACACTGGAATTTGGTATGGGCTACGCATGGCACGGTTTCGACGACCACCTCAATGAATACGAATTTATAGATTCGGTTGATTATGTCACCATTACCGATGCGGCACAAGCCAATGCGCAAATCAGCTACGCCCGCCTTCAGGCATATGTACAAAACACCACCATGCTCCGCCAGCACCACGCGCTCACCTATGGCCTGCGGATGCTCTATCAGCAGTTCAGCAACGATGTGCTCATTAGCCCCAGGGTGCAGTATGCTATGCGACCTGCAAGACTCAGCAATACCTACTTTCGCGCTTCTGCAGGGCTGTATCAGCAACCACCCTTTTACAGGGAATTCAGGAAAAGTAATGGACAAATCAATGAAAAGGTAAAGGCGCAATCTTCGCTGCACAGCATTGTGGGGATGGATGTGGATTTTTTAAAATGGGGACGTCCCTTTAGGTTCACTACCGAAGTGTATTACAAATATGTATGGAATGTAAATCCGTATGATATTGAAAATGTACGCATCAGGTATTTTGCCGACAATGTTGCCACAGCCTATGCCCTTGGAGCAGATTTCAGGATCAGCGGGGAATTTATCCCCGGCGAAGAGTCGTGGTTTAGTTTGGGCATATTGTCAACCCGTGAAAATATTGAGGGCGACGGACGCGGCTACGTGGCAAGACCTACCGATCAAAGGATAAATTTTGGTGTCTATTTTCAAGATCACATTCCCAACAACCCCAGCTTTCAGGTACACCTCAGGCTATTGTACGCTACCGGATTGCCGTTTTCACCACCGGCCAATCCGGCCTACCGCAATAGCTTCAGAGGCAGCGAATACCAACGCCTCGATATCGGGTTTTCAAAGATATTTTCCTTCGGTAATTCCGGCAAAGATACGTTCATTAAGTCCTTGTGGTTGAGTGCCGAAATCCTCAACCTTACCGGCAATCAAAACACCATCTCGTACTATTGGGTTAACGATGTCAACAACAACTACTACGCCGTGCCCAATTCGCTTTCACAAAGGTTTTTGAACCTCAGGGTCAATTTGAAATTTTGATAGAACAACATTTTACTGAATAGGGCACTTGCCGGGCACCAGGCCGGCATGGGATCAGTTACAAAATATTCGAGATCATAGCGCAGGGGGCGATTTGGGCAGGAAAAAAGAAGATAGACAGTTTTTTGGGTTGTGGTGATTGGAGGCCGGGCTAGAAAGCGAATATATACTTTTTTGCCATAGAAATGGCCTTTATGCATTTTTCACAATTTGTTAACGCCTGTTTTTATTATATTAGCAAGATCAAAAAATTATATTATTAACTAATAACGCGTAAATCGAATAATGATGAAGAGAAAACTAATGAATGGAATGCTGGCTTTGGTGTTGGTGGCAGGTTTTGTAAACGTGTACGCACAGGATGTGACCGATGAAGATGTAAAAAACTATGCAATAATTGAGCTTGCCAAAAATAGTATTATTGACGGCATTAGCCCCTTGGTAAATGAAATGATCGAAAAACAAGAAGGTATGACCGGACAGCGATATCAGGAACTGCAAGGCGCTGCCGGAGATGCTGGTAAGTTGGCAGGTATTGAAGCCCAGGAGTGGGAAATTAAATTTTATGAGTTGGTGGACAAGCAGATTGAAAAAAAGAAAAGTGCAGCCACCGATGTAGTGAAGCTGCTGGCAAGCAATGCGATGGGTGCAGCCAGCTACAAGGCCACCAAAGCTGCTGTCGACTCAGATCCGGCGATCAAAGCCAAATTTGAAGGTTATTTGGCCGCCTTTAAATAGATTGTGCATCGATGATTATATGGCTGTAATTCCAATAGTTTGAAATTAAACCGGCTCCTGGCCGCAAACCTCCATCATCGAATAGAAACAAATAATAATTACACAAAAGCCCGGCAAGATCCGGGCTTTTTATTCTCCGGCAATATCTATCAAACAGGCTGCGAAATTAATCTACTCCTTCTCAATCCACATTGACCAGATCGTCCATGGTGGTTAGTTTCTTTCCATGATGAAAAGAACAGATTCCAAAGAAAAATCAAGACAGCACCATGCTTCCACGCACTGCTTAACCCATTTTCTCTTAGTTTAATCACACAAAGTTTTATGTTTTCAGCTGACAGTATTTGTGCTGTTATGCCATCTTTTCATTGCCCGCTGGCTTATCGTCAATAGGTTCCGAAAGCAGCTCACCGGTATTGACGTACAGCAATTCGGCAGCTTTCATCAGATGTTTGTTTATTGAATTGGAGATTCGGTTGTCGTTGATCAGCGATGTCACCATTTCGCTGGTGATGGCATGGTTGGCGATGAGCCTGTTCAGCGAACCGTTGAACAAAAGGTCGTTGGTTTTCAGTTTTTCGATATATCTTTTCAGGTGATTGCGCTCCTCATTGATTTTGTGCTCGATCAGGTTCAGATCTTTTTCGTGAAGAGGTTTGGGTAGTCTGAACTCTTGATATTGAAATATGATTCTCACAAATCTGGCGATGCGTTTTCTGATATTGTGGTATTCATTTCGGATGATTTCGTTGTCGGAGGCGCTGTATTTGAGTACGTTGGGTTGGAGGTCTTTTACGTCCTTTACCACTTCTATAAAGTAACGGTTGGCTTCCAGTATGCCGTTGATGGCAAAGTAATACCGGGGCTCGGCATATCTCCGTTGTGCTTTGATACCAAACCTGATAATGGCGCCATACAAAGTTTTTATCCTTTCGTAGTAGATCGCGTCGATGTTTACATCGTATTTCACTTCTTTATCCAGGGTATTCATTTCTTTTTTGCTAAGCATAGAAGAGCGCGAGAGTCCAAGTCCATGGGCTATGGCTTCGAAACAGAGAGAAAAAAGATGCTTGGTTTCTTTGAGCATTACCTGTAGGGCGGTTTGCGGAAATGCCAGTGCGGCATCGTTGAGATAGCGTGGCTGAATGCCCTCTTTTTTCTTGTCCCTGATGCGCAGTTGCAATTGGCGAACCACCACCGAAGTGAATGGCGCGAGCATCATAATACCCAGCAGATTGAAAACGCTATGGAAAATGGCCAGCTTGAGGGTGTGGTCTTCTGGCGCTATATGCATCAGGTGAGCAGTGGCATCTACCAGCCATGTGAGCTGTTTCAAAAAAACAAAGGCCACCAGTCCGGTAATGATCTTGAAAGAGAAGTGGGCAATGGCAATGCGTTTACCGTCGATATTCGAAGCCATTGCGGCTATAATGGCTGTGACCGTGGTGCCGACATTGGCTCCTATTGCCAGTGCCAACGCATTGCCATAGTTGATCTGACCTACTGCCAGTACCGTAAGAATGATCGCAATGGTGGCACTGCTGCTTTGCAAAATCACCGTCATCACGATGCCCACCATCACAAAAAACAGATCGCCCCAGATACCTTGCAAGCTATGCGAGGTGAAATCAAAGACATCCTGATATGCTTCAAAGCCACCCTTCATCATGGCGATGCCATAGAAGAAAAATCCCAGTCCGGCCAGAATATTTCCCAGTCCTTTCAGGGTGCGAAGCGACTGCAGGTATAGCACGATGCCAAATACGATCATGGGCATGGCGAGCGCCGCTATATCGAGCTTGAGGCCCAGCGTGGCCACCAGCCAGGCCGTGGCCGTGGTGCCGAGATTGGCTCCGTAAATAATGCCAATGCCCTGGTACAGGCTGATAAGCCCCGCACTGAGAAAGGAAATGGTGATTACGGATATCAGCGAGCTCGACTGTAGCAAGGCCGTGGCTAGCATGCCGACACTAAAGCTCTTGTAAAAACGGTTTGTTGCTTTTGCCAGCAATTTCTTCAACGAGCCTTCAGCAAACGACTTGAAGCCTATCTCCAGGGATACCATGCCAAATAACAAAAATGCCACGCCGGTAGAAATCTCCTGAAAATTGGGCACGGCCCAAAAGGAAACTCCCAAACCCAACAAAACCACGAGAAGGAACAATTTTTTGAACATAAGAAAAAAATAAAAATCTAAAGCTCATTAAATCGTAGATCAAATGCCAGCTCAGCGACAACAAATCTCGGCATAGGCATTAGCAGAATGAGTGGGATACGTGCCACATAAAAAAGGGAAGCTTGGGGCTTCCCTTTGGGGTATCTAGGTGAGTAATTTCTAACTGGGTACTTAGGTGTATAATGATTTTAACAAATTCACGCCCCGGGTTGCTAAGAGGGCTAAAGAAATATCATATTTTGCAACACGTCAAAAATAGTATAATATACTTTGAAATAGAAAAATACAGATATAATAATTTGTCTTTTGAGCGAAAAACAAAATTTTAGTGTTTCATAATGAAGATTTTTTGCGAGAAATGAAGCGAAAACAAGTGTAGATTAGTATTCTTAATGCTCGGAGAGCAAGGTCGAAAAACAAGTGTAGCGAGATACTTCAAACTTTTGTGCCCTACTTTGGCTTTACTATGGTGGTAGAACCAGGGCTTATTTTACCTGTTAGTGGTTTTTGTTTTTCAAATCTTCCTGCATTTTGCAGGTGCGCAGGCAACACAATGAACGAACAGCTATATTCAAATTTTATTTGCTGAAATATGAAGCGGAAAGGTCTGGTAAACATGGTCATCGGTTTTATCTCATTTTTAATTATACTATTTATAAGTACAATGGCATTTATTAAAACATCACCACAGTTTGGTTCTTCGCCCTCTGGCGCCCACCTTCAAAAAATCAGTGCATCCGGCAATTTTGAAAATGGGATTTTTGTCAATCAAATCCCTACCAGCATGGATATGGGGCTGGGAGGTATGCTCGGCACCATTTATGAATTTGCCTTTAAAGATGGCGACCGTAAACCCGGGACGCCTTTGCCGGTAAAATTCGACTCGAAAGCGGGTGAATTGCCAGCCGATTTGGCCAAGGTCACCTGGTATGGCCATTCGGCAATATTAATTGAAATAGACGCTAAGCAAATACTTATCGATCCGATGCTTGGCAATGCCGCCTCTCCATTTTCTTTCATGACCAATCGGTTTGAGTATCAAAAACCAATAGACCTCCGCGACATACCGCAGGTCGATGCTGTTGTGCTTTCGCACGACCACTACGACCATCTCGACTACCGGTCGATTTTGAAATTGAAAGACAGGGTAGGGCACTTCTATACCCCGCTGGGTGTAGGGGCACATTTGGAGCGGTGGGGGGTGCCTGCCGAACGCATCACCGAGCTGGATTGGTGGGAAAGCTTGCGCCTCGACCAGATCAGGCTGATTGCTACGCCTGCCCGGCATTTTTCGGGTCGGGGTATTTCCGATCGCAACAAAACACAGTGGGCATCGTGGGTGATCGAAGGCGAAAACGAAAAATTCTATTTTAGTGGCGATAGTGGCTATGGCCCGCATTTTAAAGAAATTGGGGAAAAGTATGGGCCATTCGATTTTGCCATGATGGAATGTGGCCAGTACAATACAAAATGGGAAGCCATACACATGATGCCGGAACAAACCATACAAGCCAGCAAAGATATTGGTGCCAAATCTATGATGCCCATACACTGGAGTGCCTTCAATTTGTCGCTGCATTCATGGATCGAGCCGGCAGAAAGGGCCCTGAAAGCCGCAGAGTCACAAGAGGTTCACATGGTGACACCGGGAATAGGATTGCGGTTTGCACCGGGCATGTTTCATGAAAAAAATCCGTGGTGGCGGGCGGTAGAAGGTAACAGCAATAAATAGGATTTGCAGCACCTCCCAAGCTCATGTTTCCGGGTAATTCACCTGCATTTGCTTCATTGTCGCCCCCTTTTTTAAATCAATATTCAAACATCAGGCTAATAAAGCTTGCACGTGTACCAGTGTGGTCGGGTGGGCGCTCATTAGCCTTAACTTAATCAATACATTTTTAAGCTAAATAAGACAAAGGCTCGCGTGGCAATAAAGGAAACCAATACAATAACAATTAAACGGCTGCAAACTTTAGCCAAATTTTTATACATACAATCTGCGTAGGTGTATAATATTATGTGGTGAAATACACATATTTTAAAATTAAACTGGACTTTCTATGGATTTTTAAGCATGTTTGGAGACTTTTAAACTACAACTATTTTTTCTTCACGACAATGAAAGTAAAGGGCACCATTATCACCTCAGTTCAGAACTATTTAAAGGCAAATTTCCCCGGACAATATCAGGATTGGTTAAAAACCTTGCCTCCATCATCTCAAAAAATGTATACCAATGCAGTAATGGCTACGGAGTGGTACGATTATCAGGATGCGCTGATCAAGCCCACCGAACAGGCGGCAAATTTTTTTTTCAACAAAGATGTAAAAAAGATTTCCTGGGAAATAGGCCGCTATAGTGCCGAAGTCGGGCTCACTGGCATATACAAGGTTTTTATCCTGATCGCCACGCCTCAGTTTATTATGAAACGCGGTGGCAAAATTCTCTCATCGTTTTACCAGCCCTCATTTTTGGAAGTTCCCGTTGAAAGACCAAAAGGGGTTGACATACACATTACCGAGTTTCCGGAGCCTTCTGAGGTGGCAGAAAATCGCATCGGAGGATGGATGGAAAAAGCACTTGAGATTTGTGGCGTCAAAAACATTAGCATTCAAAAAATCAGCTCGATGGTAAAAGGTGATGATAAGACCATTTACGTCGTGAATTGGGTATAAAACCGGATTATTCACCCCCTGATCAGCGGATCACTGCTCATCTTTTGACACTTGCAGATTTTGAATCGCATCTGCCGAAGTCTATTCCGACTTCGGCAATGCTTCTAATCACTTCCCCTAGCGCACCCCGCAGCTTTGTTGGTCAGCGCTTATTTTACCTTAGTTTAATCATAAAGAAAATTTTACGTTTCTAAGCTGACCCTCTTTGCATTTTTTTGAGAAACCTTTAGACTGATTATTTGCCCGGCATATGCTGCCGGGACTAGATATTCCCTTATCTTTGCCGCCACATCATTTTTTCAAATTACATGAAGACTTTTGACATTACTATGCCCGGTCAGGACATCAGGCTCACTTTACAACATAAAATAGATTTTAAAACCAAGCCATTGGGTTCGCTGGGAGAGCTGGAAAAAATAGCTATGCAAATAGGGACTATCCAGCAAAGCTGCTCACCTAAACTGGAAAAACCAGCCATCATCGTTTTTGCCGGCGACCATGGCATAGCCAATGATGGCGTTAGCGCATACCCACAGGAAGTCACCTACCAATGGTGATGAACTTCCTGAACGATGGAGCGGCCATCAATGCTTTTTGCAAACAGCACCACATCGAATTGCTCGTGGTGGATGCCGGGGTGAATTTTGATTTTCCTCCATCAAAAAACTCATCGACGCCAAAATTAGCCGTGGTACCCGCAGTTTCTTACAAGGCGCCGCCATGACACGCCAGCAGTGCGAAACAGCCATTGACCGTGGAGCACAAATCTGCCACACGCTGTTTAAAAATGGCACCAATATATTGGGCTTTGGAGAAATGGGCATTGGCAATACCTCTGCTGCGAGCATGATTATGAGTAAAGTATGCCAAATTCCACTGCGCGATTGCATCGGTCGGGGTTCCGGCTTGAACGACGAACAGTTGTTGCACAAGCAAAGTAAACTAGAGAAAGCAGCGGAAACTAACCATGCCAACACGCCGCTTGACGTAATGGCTACCTTTGGGGGTTTTGAAATGGCCATGATGTGCGGCGCCATGCTACAGGCAGCAGAAAACAAAATGGTGGTGATGGTGGATGGCTTCATTGCGACTGCTGTATTTCTGGTAGCGCATGCCCTGGCACCCCAGATACTCGATTATGCCATTTTTTGCCACCAATCCGATGAACAAGGTCATCGGAAGATGTTGGAATATCTAAAGGCAAAACCCTTGCTATCCCTGGGTATGCGCCTCGGCGAAGGCACTGGTTGTGCGTTGGCATATCCGATCGTTCAGTCGTCCCTGGCTTTTTTGAATGATATGGCCAGTTTTGAATCTGCCGGTGTGACTTCAAAGTAATGAAACGGGAAATAGCACTTTTTTTTACTGCTCTTATGTTTTTTACCCGGCTTCCCTGCCCGCATTGGATAGGGCATAGTGCAGCAATGCTTGATAAATCGCTGAAATACTTTCCGCTTATTGGCATGCTGGTGGCCGCCCTGGCTATGGCAGTTTTTTATTTGTCGCAGTATATCCTGCCCATGCCCATCGCCATTATTTTGTCTATGCTCACGGGTATATTGGTCACCGGGGCATTTCACGAAGATGGCCTGGCCGATGTAGCCGATGGTTTTGGCGGGGGATGGACCAAAGAAAAAATCCTCGAAATCATGAAGGACAGCCGCATAGGCACCTATGGCGTGGTTGCCCTGGTGTTTGCCTTGCTTTCTAAATTTTGGGTATTGCTCGAGCTGGCCAATCTTTCTGTTCACTACTTTATCGCATCACTTATACTGGGTCATACACTTAGCCGGCTCAATGCTGCCACCATGATTTTTGTGTTTGAGTATGCACGCGACGATGCCACCAGCAAAACAAAGCCCCTCGCAAAAAAAATGCAGTGGTCCACCTACCTGTTTGCGCTGGCGACGAGCTTCGTTCCCTTGATTGCCATGTCTTGTCTATGGAGTGGCTACCTCATGTTGCTGCCGGTACTTCTGGTTTTATTGATGCTTTGCTTGGGCAGATATTTTCGCAAGTGGATTGGTGGCTTTACCGGCGACGGACTGGGCACGCTGCAACAATTGAGCGAAATACTGATATACATTTACCTGTTGGCGTTATGGAAATATATTTAGTCCGACATACGAAGGTGGCGGTCTCAAGCGATATTTGTTATGGTATTTCCGATGTGGAACTGGCACCGCATTTCGAAGAGGACATCCGCCAGGTAAAAAGCAAACTTGCAGACCTGGTTTTCGACAAAGTGTATGCTAGTCCGCTAAAGCGATGCGGATTGCTTGCCAATCACCTTTCAGAAACAGTCGATGTAGCCTGGGAGCTGCTGGAAATGAATTTTGGCCTGTGGGAAATGAAAAGGTGGGACGAGATCGACCGTAAGGCACTGGATGTTTGGATGAATGATTTTACCAATCAGCGGCCATCTACCGGCGAATGCCTTACTGACTTTGCCATGAAGAGCGTCATGTTCTTTGACCGACTGGTCAGGGAGTCTGCTTCCGCAGACAAAATAGCACTGGTTACGCACTCCGGCCCCATCCGTTCTATCGTTTGCCATGTGCTCAATATGTCTCTGAACCATTCGTTCAATTTCGATATCGACTTTGGCAGTATTACAAAAATAGAAGTGAAGGATGGCTGGTACAAAGTGAAATACCTCAACCTTTGAGCGACCCGGTGATCTTTTGGCCGTGAAATTCGTCGGTGAGCAAGACCGGCTGCAACATTTCAAGGTCGGTATATACGATTTTCCGGCAGCAATTATTTTCACTTTGCCGTTGGCGAGTGTGTACAGGTCGTTGATCATAGATTTTCCTTCTATTGCCGTGTTGCATCCTCCCGAAGTCAGCACGCTGTCAATCCCGATATCCATTAATTTCCTGAACTCGCCCAACATATCCGGAGTTTCATCTATGGCTTTGTGAAAGGTAAGTTGCATGGGCCTGGCGGCCTGTACAAACTGGTGTGTCAAATCCGTATCTATCGTGCCATCCTTGCGCAGGGCACCCGTCACCACGCCACTGACACCCATTTGTCTGCAAAAGGCAATATCATATAGCATCTCTTTTACTTCTGTAGCGGAATAGACAAAATCACCACCCCGTGGTCTAATCAACACCTTAACGGGAATACGGAGCATCTGCGTAGCAATCGCAATGGTGCCTGCTGAGGGGGTAGTGCCGCCAACAAGCAGGTTTTGGCACAGCTCTATCCTGTTGGCACCACGTGTCTGAGCCTTAATGGCGTCATGAATATTTTCCACACAAGCTTCTATCATCATTTTATTTTGCCCGGTTTGCTACAGATCGTAAAATTAGGGCAATAGGTGCTAAAATTTTCGCTTCAACGAATTTTTGAAGCTGCGTTTTGGTTTTTACTTAGATGTTCCGATACGCTGTTTTCAGCTCAGGATTTCAAAAAAAAAGTACAATCATGAAACATCCCCGCCGTTTTTTTTTTAAAAATGTTAGGTGCGATGCCCCTGCTCGGCACCACCCTGGCTT
>JAAUQL010000155.1 GCA_012033595.1 Cyclobacteriaceae bacterium
AAATGGTCAATCCGCGCATGGCGATCATGGTGTCGCGACCCAGTCGGCAAACCAATGATAGCCGGCCACGATTGTTTTGCCATTGGTCGATTTTCTGTCGACAATGAACTGACGACCAGACCTAAGAAGATCCCGGTAAAAACTAGCATTGAGGCTATCACTTTTCAAAGCTGATTTTATGGATGAAGCAAGCCCTCCTTTTAATGCGTTATGTACATTTTCTTCTTCAAGGCTAAAACATAGCACAAGCTCAGCTTCCGGTTTTAGCGTGCATATTATGTAACCAATTCTATAATAATCGCATACATGCTCGTGTCCTCTTTCGCGCTCCCTGGCCAATAATATGTGCTTGTACCAATTGCGGCCTTCCAGGAAGTGGCCAGCAGACAAGGCAGTAAAAACCGGCCGACATCCGTGTTGGGCATAGGTTTTTATATGGTTCGCAAATTGCGTTGTATAAAAATCCTGCGTTGGGTTTTCGTGCTGAACCGCATGAAAACTGGTATAAGCATATAAGGGATGTACTTCCAGATCTATGTTGGCTTTTCCTACATTTTTGTATGCTACCAGTGTAGTGTGTTGGCCATTAACCATGGTCACACTCTTTTTTAGTTGCCAGGACTCTGCTCCGTAGTGCCAGCAAGGGAATTCGTCGAATTGGAATTCTTTCAAATATTGAGCTCCGTCCGGGTGCACCCGCGCCGGGTATTCATTGGTCGAAAGGTCATGGTATTTATTTTCAACACGAACTCTTTCTTCCACTTTGGCCACCATTACCATTCGATTGACCGGGGGCTGTAGCGCCGCCACCAGCAGGCCATGGTAGGTGCGCGTATTGGCTCCGTTTATGGCACCAGAAGCATAGCCACCCAGCCCGTTGCACACCAACCATTCTTTATCGAACTTATTTTCCATATCGAATCTATGCCATGTTATCGATCAAGTTGGCGATCAGCGCTGTCCAACCGGTTTGGTGCGAGGCACCTACCCCCCGGCCATTGTCTGCATGAAAATATTCATAGAAGAGAATGAGATCATTAAAATGTTCATCTTTATACATTTCCTGGTGCTGATGGTGCACGACCCGGTATCCATCCTGGTTTTTTTCGAATATTTGTATGAGTCTTTTGCTAAGTTCGGTAGCTATTTGACCCAAATGCATGCGGTTGCCACTTCCGGTCGGAAAATCGAACATCAGTGCTTCGCCACCATAATCAAAATACTCTTTTAAAGAATCGATAAAAATATAATTAATAGGCATCCATATCGGACCACGCCAATTAGAATTGCCTCCGAAAAGGTAAGTAGATGACTCGGCTGGTTCGTAATTGATACAATAGGTAGAGCCATTTATATACAAATTGTATGCATTTTGATGCACTTTTGAGAGCGATCTGATACCGTAGGGGCTCAAAAATTCATCTTCTCTAAGGAGGGTTTTCACCAATACCTCCATGCGGTCTTTGGGCACCAATGACAATAAAAGATCTTCGCCCTCGGCATATTCCTGTATTACCGGGTATTTCAGCGTTTCCATTCTGTGCTTTTTAAACCAAACCACACTTCTTTCAAATCTTGGCAGTGCCTTCAATGTTTCTTTATCTATTCTAAGCACAGCAGCCAGCGACATGAGACCCACGATAGAGCGGACTTTGATGGGAACAAACGAGCCATTGGGAAACACCAACTTATCGTAAAAGAAGCCTTCTTCCGAGTCCCAAGTGCCAACATAGTCTTTGCTTATGTTGTTGAGCGCTTCGGCGATATACACAAAATGACCAAAGTATTTAGTGGCCATATCTTCGTAGGTATCGTCATGCCTGGCTATTTCAAGACTCATTTCCAGCATGTTCAAACAGTAAAGTGCCATCCAGGCGGTGCCGTCCACCTGCTCCAAATGGGCTTCTCCCGGTATGCCATGGCTGCGATCGAAAACCCCAATATTGTCCAAACCCAGAAATCCCCCTTCAAATACATTGTTTTGGGTACTATCTTCACGGTTTACCCACCAGGTAAAATTAAGCGCCAGCTTGTTGAACATTTTTTTCAGGAATTTAATATCCCCTATGCCTTTTCTACGCATTTCTATTTGATATATGCTCAATGCAGCCCAGGCCTGTACCGGGGGGTTAACATCGCTAAACGACCATTCATAAGCTGGTATTTGTCCGTTTGGAGCCATATACCACTCTTTGGTAAACAGCAAAAGCTGGTGTTTGGCAAATTCGCTATCCACCAGCGCCCAGGTGAGACAATGAAACGCCGAATCCCATGCGGCATACCAGGGGTATTCCCAGGCGTCGGGCATGGCATGGATGTCGTGGTTGCGCAGGGTGATCCAGTTGCTGTTTCGACCATGTTTGCGTTGAGGAGGTGGCGGGGGTGTTTTTGGGTCGCCTTGCAGCCAGCGTTCCACATCATAATGGTAGTACTGTTTAGACCACATCAGGCCGGCCAATGCCTGCTTCTGAATTTCTTTATGTTTGACATCAGTATTTTTGGATACATCATTAAAGAATGCCTCCGAATCATGCCTTCTTGACTTAAAAATGCGTTCAAACCCGGCATCAAAAGGGTTGTCTAATTTACTACTGCTCAGGCGCAAGCAAACGGACTTTGTCTCTCCCGGACTAATTTCCAACTCATACATGATCGCCGATTTTGTTCCCATACCGTTCTTTTCTGCCAGCGAAAAGTCTCCACTGGTGATGGCCTGGTGGAAAAGGTCTTTTTTAAAATGATGGTCATTGGGCGTATTGAACAGCTTTTCCGTGTTGGTTTCGTTTTCGGTAAAGAGTATTCTGGATGGTTTTTCAACATACAGAAAATACTGACCGACATATGGATGGACGATCGATAAGTAAGCCTTGTCCTTTTTTCCTTCTTTTTTGATCATGGGTTTTTCGGACATTTCTTCAAAACTCCACAAGTTGCGCATCCAAATGGTGGGTAAAAGGGTGATTTTGGCTGGTGTTGCTGCCCGGTTGCATGCCGATATTTTTATGAGCAGGTCTTCGCTATCAGCTTTGGCATATTCCGTCAGTACATCAAAATATTCTTTTTTGTCGAAAATGCCCGTATCAATCAGTTCAAATTCGGTTTCTTTTTTACTCCGTTTTTTATTTTCTGCCGTCAGTTGTTCGTACGGAAAGGCATTTTGAGGGTATTTGTACAAATGCTTCATGTAGGAGTGCGTCGGCGTATTTTCGAGGTAGTAGTACAGTTCCTTCACGTCTTCGCCGTGGTTTCCTTCATTGCCGGTAAGGCCAAACAATCTTTCTTTAATAATAGGATCCCGACCATTCCAAAAGGCAGGTGCAAAACAGATATTGCAATAGCGGTCTGAAATACCGGCAATACCATCTTCGCCCCATCTGTAGCTTCTGCTTCGTGCATGATCGTGGGGGAAATATTTCCAGGCATTGCCATCATCGCTATAGTCTTCGCGTACCGTGCCCCACTGGCGTTCGCTCAGGTATGGCCCCCAGCGGAGCCAGTCTTTTTGGCCGGAATAGTGCTCATCGAGCTTTAGGTTTTCTTTTAGTGTGTGGTCTTTCATATCGCTATCCATTTTCGGTAAAGCCTGGATAGCAGGTCATGCCGCCATCCACAAATATTGTGGTGCCATTGATATATTCCGATTCATCTGATGCCAGCCAAACTGCTGCGCTTCCGATGTCTTCGGGTATGCCTATTCTTTTATAAGGAATCAATTTATTCAATTTGTGTAACGCTTCCGGCGTTTCCCATGCCGGGCGGTTGATGGGTGTCTGTATCGCGCCCGGAGCTATGCTGTTGCACCTTACTTTTTGAGACGCATATTCCTGACATATGCTCTCCATAAGCATCACAATGGCACCTTTGCTGGCAGCATAGTTGGCATGGCCTGCCCACGGGATGATCTGGTGTACTGAGCTCATATGAATAATTTTACCCAGGGATTTTGAAATTTCGGGTCTCATGCCTCTTTTGAGAAATTCACGAATCGACTCACGTGCACACAAAAACTGGCCAGTGAGGTTTACATCCAGTACCAATTGCCAATCTTGCATGGTCATTTCGTGGAGGGAGGCATCTTTTTGAAGGCCGGCATTGGGAATACAAATATCGACCGTTCCAAAGTGATTGATCGTTTGACGAAACATCGATATTACCTGATCCTCTTTGCTCACGTCGTATCTAATGGCGATCGCTTCGCCGCATAAATTATCCTCGCTGATCTGATGTGCTATTTCTTCGGCAGCTTCTGCATGTGTGATGTAATTTACCACTACATTGGCGCCGTCGCGACCAATGGATCGGGCCACGGACGCGCCTATCCCCGAATTTGCTCCGGTGACAATGCATGTTTGTCCCGCAAGTCTGTTGTTTGGTTTTTGCATGATTTGGTTTGATTTAAAACAAAAAGTCAGTTCTCAATGGTTTTACGGGAGTTTAAGGCAAAGGTCGGTCAAAATGTGAAGGAATTCAGTTTTGATGAATAATGGCGCATCTGGAACCCGAACGGGAAGCGGAACATAAAGGGGCTGATATTGAGGGATAGGAAGGTTTAAACGCCAGGTGGAAAGGCCGGAATGGCCTTTCTATCTAATCACAAAAAGAGACCGAGAAGGTGACTATATCGAAGGCGTGGCTCCACCATCTATGCGGATGCTTTCACCATTGATAAATGATGCGCAAGGGCTGGCTAAAAAACCGGCCAGTGCGCCCAACTCAGACGGATCTGCAAATCTTCGGGCAGGAATGCCATTTTTAATCTCCGTGGTCATTTCGTCAATGGCGATGCCTCTGTCCGCTGCTCTTGATTTTATGAGACTTTCCAGTCTAACGGTCTCCGTAAGTCCGGGCAGGATATTGTTAACCGTAATGCCAAATGGCCCAAGTTCGGAACTAAGGGTTTTGGCCCAGGCGGCCACTGCACCGCGAATGGTATTGGACACACCGAGGCCCGGTATGGGCGTGCGCACTGAGGTGGATATCACATTGATTATCCGTCCATACTTTTCTTTTTTCATAAGCGGAACCACAGCCTGCACAATATGCTGATTGCAAATGAGATGCTGTGCAAATGCATTGGCAAAGTCGTTGGGGTCTGCATCGATAGCCTGGCCAGGGGCCGGACCTCCGCTGTTGTTCACCACTATGTGCATGGCGTCTTTGGTACCGACATACTCGACGATCACTTCGTTTACCTGATCGGGAAAACGAAAATCAGCAGCTATGGCCTGATGGTGCTGCCCCAAAGAAGTGTCGAGATGGGATAATACTACTTTCATGGCGGCCTTGTCTCTGGCAAATAGGGTGACGTCGGCTCCCAAAAGGGCCAGCTCGGTGGCTATGGCTTTGCCTATACCCTTGGTGCTGCCACAAACGATGGCCTGCTTTGCTCTTAAGTCAATATTCATGAGATAACGGCTTTAGATTGATCTTTATATCCATACCATACCGGATATGCACGTTTCTTTAAAAACCCAAGGATGGCACCTGATCAAAGTTCTTGATATAAAGGTCTTTGATATAAACTTCAGAAGGCTGGTTGTCATTAAACACCTGTATTCCACCCTGAAGACAAATATTACCGGTGCGGTTATATGGTTCGGGCAAATGAGCTTCTGACGATTTCTGGCCATTCACGTACATACATATCTGATCTTCAAAGGCAAAAATTTCCATTTCATTCCATTGGTCATAAGTTATCATTTTGCTCCACGCCCGGGCAATGGGGGTAATAGCACCGGTCGAAAACTCATGGGTATAGCCATTGTGGTCATAAATATTGCACTCTATTGCATTGTCGGTAGTTACCGACAGCGAGTCCGAGGGATTGTGCCTGATAAAAATGCCGCTATTGTCTTCGTGCGCTATTTTAAATTTAAGCTTCAGGTAGAAATTCTTGTAGTTTTGCTTGTGCACCAAAAATCCGCCCTTTTGACCTGAGTATCCGTGGATTACTCCATTACTGATGTCCCATTGGGCATCGCCAACCTGGTACCAGTCCGATAGTGAAGTGCTGTCAGCAAGGGGCACCATGGCAACATCTTCGTATGAGCGCATGTATTCTTCCATCAATGGGCCAAGGTAATCTTCATCTTCCAAAGCCTTGACCCGCACCTTTTGAATTTGGCTATTCCATCCTTTGCCTGCAATGCAATGCGACCTTCTCCGCTGCGCCTGTGGTGTGTTTCCGTGACCAGGGTATCGTTTACAAAAATTTTGAGATGATCTCCCCGGGCTTCTATAGTCAGGCTGGCCCATGTTTCTGGCTGGGTGCTTTTCAGCGTCTTTGCGCGCGCAATGTCTATTATTGAGCCGAGCGTATTTTGCTGGTCGATGTCGTGATCCAGATTTACCTGGTATCCATCTGCTTCTTGTCCAGCAGCTTCGCTTCTAAAAGCAACTACCGCACGCCCGCCTTTTTCTAATTGGAATTCGGTCTCGAATACAAAATCATCCAATACCCTGTCGTACACCAGCCATGTATCTTTAGATTCGAGACTCAGCACCGAGTCTTCCACTTGATACCCTGCACTTGAATTGTCTTTCCATGCCTGATCGGGCAGGGTATTGCTTCCAACCATCGTCGACCATTGGCCGTATTGTTCTGTTTCTTGTTGTGCCGTTGGCCCACAAGCCAAACCTATGAGGACAATTATCACTAAAAATGGGCTAGTTTTCATGTTGTCAAACTTTTTTTGTGCGCAAAATATACACATTTATCAAGAAGCAATCTTCAAAAAAAACTTGAAAATGAATGAGGGGAAGGATTTATCCACCTCCAGGTAGGAAACTGTCTGAATCAGGATGCGCAGGATTGCAGGATGTGCAGGATTAGTAAAAATTATAATCGCGCCCCATAATGCAATGATCCTCATAGTTCCATGCTAATAGCTGGCAGATTGCCACAACTATTAGCCGTCTTTGCGCACTGTCTGAATCAGGATGGGC
>JAAUQL010000047.1 GCA_012033595.1 Cyclobacteriaceae bacterium
AAATCTATCAGGCTACTGGTGCCAAATCAATGATCGCCGACCAGAAAAAATATGTAGTGTACCATTGATGACGCCTAACCATTGGATATCAGATATTTACATGATCAATAATACAAGTTGGGTTAAATCATCGACAATCACGAACAAAATGTTTGGTTTGGCATCTCCTGCTGCCATTTGAGCATGAACCCGATGTACACCTGAACAAATAATCAGGAGGAAGAAAAAGAGGGATATTCTATTCATTGTTTTTATCGATTGGTAAAAAATTTATTCAACTACATAACCAACTACGAGCCATGGCCAAGCTCATCTGTTCTGCCGCTATTTAGTCATGCCTCATCAGTGCATTTCCGGTATATATAATTTTTGGGGTTTCGTTTTTGCCTTCGTGCATTGGCACGGTGTAAGCAACACCCGGGATCAGATCAAAGCAATTATCTGTGATGCTGCTCTCCCCGTCAAGATCGAGCGTAACACCCCAGGCAAATATGTTGGAAGAGAAAACCCACTGATTGTCTTGCTTTTTTACTTGAATTTCGGGTTTTGCAAATTCCATTTCGTGGAACCTTTTGGTGAAAAGCCTATGCTGGGAAACAGTTTTGCCCGAGCCATCGGACAAAACGGCAAAGGCGCCGTGCCGGGTTTCATCAAGTTCTTTCCATGTGTCGATAGCAAAAGAAGCCAGTTGTATGGATTGGTTGGGGCTAAGCACCACCTCTTTGGTAACATCAACAGGTTTGCCTCCGGCCATGCCAAATAGTCCGTAGCGAAGTGTGCCCTGCCAGCGTAGCTGAGAATCATTTACACCAAATATTTTCACCGTATCGTCTTCCACAGCAACAACGGTACTCACCGGCTCAAAGGCCCTTTTCACCGGATGGTAGGCCAGTTTTTTTCTCAAATAATAATCGACGATCGTCCAGCCGTGGGTGACCGGCCACGAATCGGAAAACATCCAGAATATGGCCGCCGAACTGCTGAACATTCGGCGCCGATAATTGGTGATGTATTCGGTGAGCGCTTCGGAATGCATGAGCGCGCTGCTATAGACGTAATCATCGAAAGACATACTGCGATAATCCTTGCCGAGCCAGTATTTGATGGTTTTGTACGTAA
This sequence comes from Cyclobacteriaceae bacterium, assembly GCA_012033595.1. Lineage (GTDB taxonomy): Bacteria > Bacteroidota > Bacteroidia > Cytophagales > Cyclobacteriaceae > JAAUQL01. The sequence continues at coordinate 1,120 of JAAUQL010000047.1, forward strand.
GGCCTTCGTCGTGATACCTAAAGTTGACGTGGTTGTCATGGTGTTCCCAGGATAGCGACCTGACTGACTCCTGATCGTCAGGCAAGAACTGCCTCAACGTGGCCGGTGAGGTGGCACCCAGAAAGCCGCCCTCGTTGGGAAAACGATCGACATAGTCCCGGTAGGCGTAAATATTTGAAGTGTCGCCGGCAAAAGGCACGCCCCAGGGATGCTGATCGCCCACGGTGGGATCATTGGGTTCCTTAAAATCGGGTGAATAAGGTGAACTGGGCCAATATATTTGGTCTACATCTTCGCCCAATACGATCTGGGGAATGGCGATGTGGAATAAGCCGAGATCCACATAGGGTTTTCCGGTTTTCTGCCGATCCCAGTCCCACATAAACATCTCCAATTCATTGTTGCCACACCATAGTACCAGCGAAGGATGCGGCGAATATTCCCTCACCACCCAGGTGACCTCTTCTTTTACCTGCTCTACAAAATCTGCATTGTCAACCGGATAGCGCATGCAGGCAAACATAAAATCATGCCATACCAGAATGCCCCGTTCATCACACAAGTCCATCAGGCGATCGGGCGCGTAAACGCCCCCACCCCAAATCCTGAGCATGTTAAAATTGGCATCGACCGACAGGTCAACCAGTTTCTCTATTTTTTCGTCTGTCACCCGCGAGTGGATCATGTCCGGTGGCACCCAATTGCTGCCCTTGCAGAATATCGGGGTGTTGTTCACTCTGATTATAAAATATTTGCCCTCAACAGGGTGTTTTGACTGGTCTAATTCCACCTTTCGGATGCCCGTACGCAGCGTGCGCTTGTCTATCACCGCTCCGTCAACGCTGGCCGTGAGGTCAAAATGATATAAAAACTGGTCACCATATCCAAGCGGCCACCATAGCGTTGGCCGGGCTATCGTAAACTCCATGCGATAAGGTTTCAGTCCGGGAGCTGCATCAACTTCGAGGTGATGTACCTCCCCGGTCTCTCTTACGCTCACTTCTATCTGTATCTTTTCTGCTTCAGCTTCTACCTGATCGATATAGCTGGTCAGCTCGATGGTGGCGGTTTGCAGATTTTCATCCAAGGAAGTTTTTATTTTCGTTTGCTCCAGTAGTCCGACCTGCGACCATTGCAGGTACACATCTCCGGTAATGCCGACGTTAATCAATTGAGGATTCCAGTCCCAACCCACCTCGTACTGTGCCTTGCGGAGCCAATGCCTTTTTTTCTCATCTAAATACACTTCCCGGTATCCTTCACCATCCAGGTCCCGGGTGTAGTAATATCCCGATTCTATGCCGACCATAAGTTCGTTGGTACCTTCTTTGATCGCATCGGTCACATCGATGCGGCAGGGTATGTGTACATTTTTGTGCGCTCCCACCTCTACGCCGTTCAGAATAATGGTACTGACGAGGTCCAGCCTTTCGAATACCAGCCACACCCGTTTAGATGCTGTTGACTTTTCAAACTCAAACTGACGGAAATACTGCCAATACTGGTCTTCAATCCAGTTTGCCTTGAAGGTGTTCAAGCCGACGTTTACATCCTGGATAATCCCCTTATTCTGAAAAAGTTGATGGATTTCCATGGGTACCGGGGCATCTATGTAGCGGGCCGGATCTTTGAGTGGAGATGACCTGATAAACTTCTCGATGGTTGACGGTCCGTGGTGGATATTGGCATAGGTAAGTTGCCAGGTGGCATTGAGGCTCATGTGGTTATTGCTCTGGGCATAGACCGGGGCAGCCACTGCCATAGCAAGCACCATCATCAGATTTATTCGGGTAATTAAGTTCATGTTCATTGTAAATGTCCTTTATAATCAGAAATTATTTTCAATCCAACAGCAGCATATATTTCTGTAGTAAAAAAGTGGCACTATCGCATACACATTGAGAAAACCCCATCATGGTATTGCAATCTATTTTTTTACGTAAGTCCATGCTTTCTTTGCTTTAGGTAATCATAAATTAAGCGCCCTTTCGATCATCTTCACTCATTGCTTTATAAAGTACGGCAAGCGGGAGATCGGGACATCGATTGTTATCTGCCGGTTGCCCTTGTAGGATTTTCCCTCATCGCTGAGCCATTTTCCTTTTGGCAACACCACCATTCTGGTGCTATCGGGCGTGGTGACCGGGGCGACCAATACCTCCTGCCCCAGCATAAACTGGTCATCGATATATTCATATCCCTGCCCGGGAAACTGGTAGGCCATGCTCCTGATAATGGGTTCGCCCGTCCGGGCCGAATGTGCCGTCAGCTCCATGATTTTGGGTGTAAACCGTTTCCTGATCTCCAGCGCTTTTTTGATGGCATCAAAGTTCTCTTTATCCAGTATTCTCCATGGGGCTACCGAAAACTGCATCATGGGCATCAGGGCATGGCATTGCGCCGAGCGCACCACAATATCCTGCTCATAGGTGTCTATATCCAGGAAACTAATATAGTTGCCCCCACCTATCATATCCGGACAAGAAAATGTATAGCCGACCAGGCCTTCGGTGAGCATATGGGGGATCAGCAGACCCAGGTCTTGCCAGGTGTGGTTTTTGTCATGTAGCCGCTGCGCAATGGGCTGATTGCCAAGTTTCCAGCAAGCCCTGTATTCATTGAGGGGAAACCGGAAGGCAAATTGCGCGTAGCGTTCGCTGTGCCGGTTGGGCGTGGCTGCTTCCATGCTCAGGGCATATTCCGGATAGAAATGCATATCGCCGGCATCAAATTTAAACCCGTCGACACCGAACTCCTTTACAAGGCGATCCAGTTCATTGTTGAACCAGGTAACGGCTTTGGGGTTGGTAAAGTCGAGCAAGGCCGAATAACCATTCCACCATTGAATAATAGCCGGGTTGGTGGCATTTTCCCAGGTGGTATGCTCCTTATCCTTATTCATCAACACCACCTTGTCGCGGATGAGCGGCTGTACCAGTTGCCACTGGTCGGCACTCACAAAGGGACATATCCAGAGCATCACTTCGAAGCCCATCTCGTGCAGTTCAGCCATCATAGCTTTGGGATTGGGAAACCTGCCGGGATGGAAACGCCAAAGGCCATAGTCTTCCTGCCAGGTATCGTCGATCATCAGTACGCCAGGTTCCAGCCCGTTTGCGATGATGGCCCGGGCATATTTCAGGATGTCTTCCTGGTTTTGGTTGTAGGTGAGTTCTATCCATGTGTTATATTGTGGCTTTTCGAAAAGTGACAAAGCCGGCAGTTTGCCGGAAGGCGGGTAAAATTTCTCTGCCGCCAGGCGCGCTGCACCTGCAAGGGTATTTTGCTCTGAGCGGAGGTGCTGAACCTCACCCAGGTTTTTGTCTATGATAAGCGCAGCATCGGTGACTGTAAACCTGTAGGGTTCTTCGCTCCACACCACCAGGCCTTGGTTGCTGAGCAAAACAGGCTGCAATTGGTTCCAATTATTATTGGCATAGAAATCAAAGGAATAGCCAGGTTCAAAAGGCATTTTATGCCCCTCTTTGATGGCCCCCGACCATATTTTTTCCCCTTGCTGGAGGGGGATTTGCAGCGTAGGCTGAGAAAAGGTAACAAAGGGAACGAAGAGGAAATAAATATAAAGGCGTTTTTTCATGTCTGAGTTTATAGGAGTTACATGGGTGATAATACTATTTCGGTTCAAAAAATTTCCAGCCACGTTCATTGGCAAGATACGTTTCAGCCATTTTTGCATGTTTTTCCAGTATAGGTTTATAATGTTCCTTTTTGCCAGGTTTTCTTGTTCGTACAGATTATCCCGTTCGTCGTACAGCTCTTCAAAAACCATGGTAGCGTCTTTTTCAGAATACCAGCGGATATATCGGAAATCCTCTGTTCGAAATGCATATCCCATATGTCCGGCCCTTCGCCACTGGCTTACCGCCGCCTTTTTCCATTTCTGGTTTGGATTTTCAAGCAGTGGCATCATGCTTAAGGCCTGAAGTCTATCCGGAATCTCAAAGCCACAGAGCTCCAACAATGTGGGATAAATATCCACGAACTCAACAATAGCATTCGTTTGCCTGCTGCCCTCGGTTCTGTCAGGAACATACACATATAGGGGCGCCCTGGTGGCAAATTCGTAGTTGGTCTGTTTGGACCACACTCCATGATCGTGCAGGTGGTAACCGTGATCTCCCCAAAGTACAATTATGGTATTGTCCAGCATGTCAAGTTCTTCCAGTTTGTCCAGCCATTGGCCCAGGATATAGTCCACATAGCTGACCGAGGCAAAATAGCCATGCCTCAGTTTCCGTTCCAGCCATTCGGGCATACCATAGTTGCGCACACTGCCTCCACGACTGTCGTCGAAACCAGCCAGGTCGCTGGCATTTTCTAACTTTCCATAGGTAAAGGTGGTATCGGCAGGCCGCAGTGGGGCAGGCGACAAGGCAATGGTGGCCGGGTCGTAGATATCCCAAAACGATTTGGGTATGCAATACGGGGTGTGAGGATGTTGCAGACCTGCGGCGATGAAGAAGGGTTGGTTTTGACCACTCGCACGCTCCAGTGCATCCAATGTTCTAAGATAAGTAAGTCCGTCGCGGGTATCTACCGGATCGGTATCCCAATCATCTTCCCAGGGGTAGCAACCCTCCAGACTTCTGGCCACGCCAAACGACTTCTTGTATCCTGGATTTTCCGGGTTTCGCCATATACTGGAGACCCATCCTGCAGGGGCATCCAATTCGCCCTCCAATGGTAACTGGTGGGTTCATACTCATGAAAATTCAATTGATCTCCCTGGCTGTAATGGTGAATTTTACCTATACAAGCAGTGTAATACCCGTTTTGATAAAAATGAGATAGAAGCGAAATATTTCCCTGGCCAGTCGCGCCAAACCTACCTTCTCCCTTGGGCTGGCTGTGATCAAAGACAAAATAGTCAGTATATTGGTAATCGTGCACCTGTGTGAAATCTGGTCTGGTGCCTGTCATCAACGAAGCCCGACTGGCACCACACACGGCTATTTGAGCATAGGCGCGGTTAAATTGCAAGCTGATTTGCGACAATCGGTCAAAATTAGGTGCCTGAATGTGGCTGGCTCCATATCCGGGAAGTTCGGGTCTTAGGTCATCTAAAGCAATAAAAAGCACATTGGGTCGCTCACGAAGTTTGCTATCTTCTTGTTTGCATCCTGTTAAGAAAAGGGTGGTAAGTATAACCAGTATTAGCAGCTTGCTCATGTTCATCCATTCAATATTTCTTATCCTCATAATCAAAAAAATTTCACTGTGGGGGTGCTATCATCATCTATACGCTTTCCAATCGGGAAGTTCATCCAGGCTAATGATCCGTTCGTCCCGGGCAAATGCCTCTCCGTTGGCATTGCCGGTCACATTGTGCATACCGGTATCGCTCCACCACACCATACCTGCCAGTTCAGGATAGTCCTGCTCCAGACGCACCAGCACATCATAGCAGTCGCGAGGTGGCAAATCGGGTGAATTGATGCCCAGTTCCGGTATCCAGATGATTTTTGCGTGTTGCTTTTTCTTTGCTACTGCCCAATCGTAGTCATAAAAATCCAATTCAGGATTTCCATGAAGATGGTACACCGAATGACCTATGATGTCCACATACTCATCGCCCGGGTAATAGGCTTTGAGCTCGCCCTGGCTTCCGGTGTGGTATCCCCAGATGATGTTTTCCAATCCTTTTTCCTGGAAAAATACTCATGCACCAGGCGGTGGAGATTTAGGGCATTTTCTTTTCCATCGGTTCCAAACCATTTCTTCTGGTGGTTCAACTCAACAAATGGGGTGTAAATAACGGGAATACCCCAATCCGAAAGCTGTTGGATATTTGCGGCCATTCTATCCAGTTGGGTATAGAAATTGGTCTTGACCGGATTTTCTCCTTCTTCAAAAATTTTGTGCACTTCACAAGGTGATGAGGGCTCTCCATCAGGATTGGATGGATTGGCCCACCAACTGTAAATGCCGGGGATCATTCCCTGATCCCACATCTTTTTGATACCGGCATTGTATGCTTCATCGGTATAGGGGTTATTGACAAAATCGTAGGTAATGCAGCCATAAGCCGGCCACTTACCGGTGTGATGATATACCTTATATAACCAGTTGCCCGGATGCTCCATATCCGGGTTGTTCTTGTGTACCCAGGTGCCTATCTGCCCAAACAGGTAGTTTCCATGGCCCAGGCTTCGCAAGTATTGCTGTATTTCGGCCTTAGCTTCCGATACTTTATGTTTTTTCTCAGTGCATGAAAAAGTCACCCCAAGCACAATAACAGCCATCAAAAATCTGATCATGTCTTTTACTTATATTATTGATTAATTAATCTAAAAATAGCAGCGCCATGTGGACCTGGTGTCGCTTTCACTTCTATATCCAGTATCATAATTCATAAGCCACAAATCCACCATATGGCGGCAAGAGCAAAGAAATGTTATTGGCTGATGTCTCCTGGATCTTAAACGCCTGTTGCTCTTCACCGTCAGCAATAATGACCACCTCCTGATCAATAAAATCAAGCACATCGGCGGAAAGGGAAATGGTTCGCGCCTGCCCGGTTCCGTTGATTCCTGCCACAAACCACTGTTCTCCTTTTCGTCTGGCCAGGACCACCTCTTCGCCAGGATATCCCTGTATGAATTTGATCTCATCCCAAGCCGCCGGCACCGCAGACAGGAATGCTTTTACCTGATCAGGTTGGCTTTTGTACGAAGATACCTTGTCGGCCATGTGCACAATTCCGCTTTCAAAAATGACCGCCAACGCCAGCTCATGCGCATTGGTGGTGATGTGGGGAAATTTGTTGTCGGACAAGGTGACGGGAGTGTAATCTAAAGGCCCCACGATATTGCGGGTGTAGGGATAAATGCAGTTCAATACCGGAGCCATTTCGGGGTAGCTCTCTTTAAATCCATAGGCCTCAGCCCCCAGCACCGCCTCCATTGTCATTAAATTGGGGTAAGTTCGGCTCCATCCCCTGGGCATGGTACAACCATGAAAATTGACCATGAGGCCTTCGGCGTGGGCATCTTCCAGGAGATCGATGTAGTGATTGATCAGCCGCTGATTGTCGCTGTTGAAAAAATCTACTTTTACACCGGCGGCGCCCCACTCAGCCACCTGATGAAGCGCGCGTTTTCTGGTCTGGGCGTCCCACAGGCTATCATAAGGCCCCCAAATGCGTACCGTATTGTTTGGGCCACCAGAGTTGAACCACAGCCAGACATCCACGTCTTTTTCATTGGCATAGCTGATCAATTCTTTCATCTCTTCCCCGCTTTGCTTATGCCACTCCACGTCAATCAGGGAGTATTTCCAGCCCAACGCTGCTGAAAGGTCAATGTAGGATCTATACTCATCAATACTCCAGGGGCCGTTCTGATTAGACCACCAACTCCAGGACGACTTACCCGGAACTGCATAGTGAGCCGTATAGGCGGCGGGGTCGGCAACATGCGAGACCAAATTGCTTTCTACCAGATCCTTCAACTCATCGCCCACCACCATTACCCGCCAACTGGTCTGCAAGGGAAGCTGTGAAACCGGAAATCGATTTCCTACACCATTTGCTTCGCCTTCCTCGGGCAATTTCATCCCGTAAATACCATTTTCACTGTTTTGCTGAAGGTGCGCCGCGCAGTAGTTGCGGCCTACGTTGGCTTCGGTGATCAGCAACCAATGGTGGTCTTTTTCGAACGTGGCAGGAAAACACCAACCAAAGGAATCGGGGGAATCCTGGCCCACCGGTACCTTTTCATAGGGCTGTTCATACGCAGGTCGCCAGTCTGCGGCTACGCTGTCATATTTTTGCATCCACGCGTTGCCGTGGGCCACATTGAATGTAGTATGATCTTCGATCAGTGTGATGGAATCATACGCATCGAGTTGGGGAATTTCGTACCTGAAAGCGACCCCGTCATTGAAGACCCGAAACACGATCGCCAGCTCGCTGTCAGTTGTGGTCTTGACCCGGAGCTTCACTTCATTGTAGGCCACAGCGATTTTTGTTGACTTGCCCGCATGTAAACTATAGTCTTCAGTATGCTGCACGGGTCCTTCAGCCGCTATGATTTCCGCTATTGCGCTAAAGTCTGACTCTCTGAAGGAAAGGCCTAAATCGGATGGGGCTAATATTTCGGATTCAGCGTGAGATACCTCCAAAAAATTGATCTGGTATTTGATCAGGCCGGTACTATCAGGAAATACGCTTACGCGAATCTTTTCGTCCGGCGAGCTTATGCTCACTTTATTTTCATTTTTTACACTACTATTTACACAAGAAAAAAGTATAACACTTAATAAGAAAATGGAATAGAATGCCTTCATCTGTTTATGCTTTTCAATTATTTAATTGTCAATCAAATTATGATCATATGGCTGGCTGACTGCGCATCGGTGGTCAGGTTTCCGGGTTACGCTGGTTCAATTCGTCTTTATCAGGTACAATCCTGAACCATGAGCCGGTAAGAGCGCCTGAAAGTCCTTTTTGAACTTCCCCAAATTCTTATGACTCCACAGGTCTTTGATTTCAACAGATGCTGATATGCCCATATCTGCCAGCAGCACATAGACTGGCGTTTCTGCATCTTCGCCAAGGTTAAATACCCCAAGATATTTGTTTTCGCTATTGGGTACATCGGCGATCCAGGCTACATGGTTGCCACGGCGGAAAAGTTGGCGGTTGTTTTCACTGGCCTGGTTAACAGCCAGCACCTCTTTGTTGGTCAATAAGTGTAATTCAGATGGCCTCATCATGGTAAGGTCGCCACCGTACATCAGTGGAGATCGTGCTATAGACCATAATGTCATCAGAGTTTGTTGCTCGTCAGCCGAATAATTGGATCGCCTTTCCGGTCCAAGTGGGCCTCTTTGCGAGAGCAAACCGATAGGAATCATATCTGCATCGGGCCAGTGGCCAGGTTCTATGTGCTGTTCCCATTGGTGGCAAAGATCAAATTGGTGTTTTAAATCCTCCCATCTGTCCCAGAAGTCTGCCGAAATACGCCAAAGATTGACATTTTCTTTCAGATGCGCTGCCTGATCGAGTGGTGCAGCACCCGGTGACAGGCTCAATACCATGTCCCTTCCACTTAGATCTATTGCTTTGCGCAATGCTTCAATGTCATTCTCATGATATGGGCCGATGGCCAGAATATCATCTACTTTGATATAATCCACACCCCAGGAGGCATAAAGTTCTATCAGCGAGTTGTAGTATTCCTGTCCGCCTTTTTTGCTCCAGTCAATGCCATACATATTATCCAGCCACTGACAGCTATCTTTGGTGTCAGCCAGCTCCCTGGCTGAGATATCAAGCCCCTTTATTTTTGAGTTGAGATAGACCGCCTGCCGCGGAATGCCCCGCATAACATGAATGCCAAATTTGAGCCCCAGGCTGTGTATATAATCTGCCAGAGGTTTGAATCCTTTGCCACTATTTGCCGAAGGAAATCGTTCCGGATCGGGCAGTAGCCTGCTATATTCGTCCATGATCAGCCTGGGTTGATAATCATCATCCGTTTGAGGAGGGTTGTTTAGGGCAGCCACATTGGGGTAATACCAGCAATAATCCACCACCACATATTCCCAGCCGGCATGTTTCAGATGAGTTGCCATCATTTTGGCATTGGCTCTTATTTCCTGTTCTGTTACTGTGGCTCCGTAGCTGTCGTAGCTGTTCCAGCCCATAGGTGGTGTTTGTGCCACCTGAGCCAGCGAATTAGTGAAAGTCCCTGCAAGCAGTATGAGCAACAGGGAGCTTCTGAGTTTTGGTCTTTTCATGTACCCTATATTTATTTTTTATGATCTACTAATTTTAACTTACACATGCCCACATGGCCAAAGCCGCTATACTCGTCATCTTCCGGCGCATCTTTGGCCGTGAAGAACAATGTGTACATGCCATCACCTTCCTTTATTAGTCCCAAAGGAGTTCTCATGCCCCAGGGTTTGGCCCACCATCTTTGGGTGTGTTTTTCCAAATCTATAAAAATGGCACGCGACCAGTTGATCCCGTCGTCTGAGACCGAATAGGCGAACATGGTTTTGGGTCCGCCATCCACAAATGCCACAAATCTCCCGTCAGCAAGCCGATCCACCACCGGGTTTTCTACAAACAGGGTATCGATCAATACCGGATTACCGTGCGCTGCTCTTTGCCATGAACCAAAAAAAGAAGCGGACTCTGCCAATCCCACACCCCAAAAAGGAATCGGAAAATATTGGCTTTGGGCGCTTCCATAAAAGGATCTCCAGGTGCCGTCGTCTAACTGATATGGATACCAGGAATTTACCCCCTGCAACCCTTCCCAGGCCTGGCTGTTTTCATCTGGCTCCATCAGCATCAGAGTATCTTCGTATGGTCCGCCAATGCCTTCTATACCGCTGGTGAGAGATCGGGCCAGCATGATTCGCCCGTGCATATTCCTTCTGAAAGCCGTATCAAGGTCAAGTGCCGACATATAATCGACATAGGAAAGATACCAGCGATCCTCCTCGCTGAGCCAGTAAGTCATAGGAGACCAAAGCGCGGCTTTCCTGTGCATGCCGGTGGTATCTGCATTTGACTGCATCACATGACCTACGCGCTCCCATTTAAGACCGTCGAGGCTTTTCCAGTGCGCCAGACGGGTGGGTATCCAAACCGGATCGGCATAAGGCTCGGTGGTAATAAATGGTAGGTGCCATTGATTTTGTGCGCTCGCCCTCCTTCAAAACCAAATTTATTGTGTGCTGTACCCCGATCGCCACGGGTTATTACTGGTTGGGGATGAACGTAAGCAACTTCAAAGATGGGTGTTGCTTCTGGCAAGAGTGTTGTCTCAATCTTTTCCTGCTCCGAACTTATTTCTTTTCGTTCAGAGCCTGAATTATTGTAGGAACATGCACTCAGCATAAATGCAACCAATAGGTATGCTGATAATTTGTTATTCATTCTTTGCTGTCTAATTTATTGATTCCCAATGATAATCATTAGGAGCTTCCATTATTTTCAATTTATTACTTTTATATCATTCAATACAATGAATTCAACACTGCTTATCTTTTTATCACCAGTTTCTCGATTTGCTCAAGTCCTGCCGATTTGATGCTGACTGCATAGACACCTTCCCGCAGGTGAGAAAGGTCGATCTGGTTTTCGCTGCGGAAAGTGCTATAGCTGCGGCCCGTCATATCGATGATAATGACCGAGGCATTAGCTTCGAGCCCTTGTATGTACAGCGTGGTGTTGGCCGGATTGGGGTAGAGGGTGATGTCATTCTGCGATTTGTCCTCCGGCGATGTGCCCATGACTGCCAATCGTGCAGCTCCTGTGCCTGCCGATATGGTGCCTGATGAGGCAGTGAGTCGGAATTTGTCAATGCCCGCTCTATCTTCCCTTCTGGCAATTTCCAGTTGATGGTTGCCTGCTGAAAGACTGCTGTACGTTTTTAAGGTGATCCAGGTAAGGGAGGGATAAGCAGAAAGATTTTGAACCGTCCATGTGCCGGCATCTATTCTATGCCAGAAGGAATCACTACCGAGGTCAGGGAACTTTACATACGCCTCTACTGTCACATTGCTACTTTGTGAGAGGCTAAACTGATAGGTGGCCTTTCCATCACTTGCGGTCACACTACCCGAGTTGGCAATGCCGGTACCCCCGGGCACTACAATGAGCCCGCTGCTTACGGTCCACGGAGCAAAGCTGCTTTGTCCTGAGGCACCCTCAGCTTCCACGGTAATGGCGCTGGAAGCGTTGCTTTGCGTGGTGGCATTGGCCTCGTTGCTGTAGCTGCCATAGCCTGCGCAGCTCATACCGCGCACACGGAAGTAGTATTGGGTACCAGCATTGAGGCCTGTGATGGTAGTACTTGACGTGTTGGCACCAAGCGTTTTTACCTGTGTATAGCTGCCCCCGGATACTTTCTGCTCTACGTAGTAGTTGTCCTCTACCGAAGAGTTGTCATTCCACGTAAGTGAAACCGACGAGGTAGCGGTGGCGGTGGCCGACAGTCCGGAGGGAGCCGATGGCGTGCCTACGGTGCAGCTTGCTGCCTCGCAATCGATATGCTCCTGCTTGATGTTATCGAGCCTGTTGTCCCAACTGCCGCCATCGGGCAATAGGTTGGCAACAAACATATAGGCATCATCGACTACCGGTACGGTAGAGGGCACCGTTATGCTGATATTGACCGTGCCGGTACCTGCCGAAACATCCACCTTTTTGGCAACATAGGTAGTCCATGGATCGGAATCGAGCTTGAATGACAGTTCTATATCTCGCGCTGTAGATGCTTCGTATCCTATTGACAGGGTATATGTTTGGCCCTGCATTACCGGGTCAATGCGCTCAATGGAGGTGAGCTTGTCCTGCAACACACTTCCACTACTTATTTCACCATTGGCAGCAGTAAGCCTAAACTTGTCTATCTGCGCACCATCTTCCCTACGGGCAATCTGGAAAGTGTGCTGTCCGGCTGCCATGCTGTTGTACGTTTTCAAGGTAATCCAGGTCCATTCCGGGTATGCGGTCAGGTTTTGCGCGGCCCAACTTCCATTGTCCATGCGATGCCAAAAGGAGTCATCGCCCAGCGAAGGAAATCGCACCAATGCCTCGACGGTCACATTGGTAGCTACAGAAAGGTTGTAAAAGTATTGTGCTTTGCCATCCGAGTCCGTCACTGCATTATTATTTGCGATCCCGGTGCCCTGGGGTACCACAATATACGCTCCACTCACAGACCAGGGAGCAAAACCGGCCTGTCCCGAGGCATCCTCGGCTTCAAGTGTAATTTTGTTTCCGGCAGGCACAATACAATCAATACCGCCTTCGCGGAACTCGTCATATCGATCGGCCCAGGTACCTCCTGCAGGCATGATAAAGGCCAACCATTGATAGGCATACTCAGCTGCCTGAACACCCGCAGGCACTGTCATCGAAAAATCCACACTCCCAGCGCCCTCATTCACACGGATAGTCTTTCCCGTGTAAACCGTCCAGGGTTCACTGTCGAGTTTGAACTCAAGACGCAAATCCCTCGCAGCTGTGGCTGTATAATTAACGGTGACGGTATAGGTATTTCCCGCGATCACCGGGTTTACCCTTTCTACCGCGCTCACGACATCCAGTGTTTGCCCACCTACTACACAGTCTATATCTGATTCATTACTATCATCAAACCGCTGGCTCCAATTCCCTCCTGAGGGTATCATATAGAGAGCCCATCGATATGCATCATTGGCAATTGGCAAGTTGGCCGGCACAGTAAGTGCGATGTTTTTGGTGCCGTGCCCCACATTTACAGTTACTTTTACTGAGGCATACGTAGTCCATGGTTCACTACCTTTTTTAAGATCAAGAACCAACTCCCGAGTGGCTGATGCCTCATACTCTACGGGTATCGTCACGGTTTGACCGGGAGAAATCGGATCTACCCGGTTCATTTTCACAATCTCATCATTGTAAAGCGGTGAAGTCACTGTAACGGTATTGCTGTAGCCACTTTCGCCCGCGCAACTAGTACCCTTAATTCTATAAGTGTTGGTGGTGCCCGGCGCTACTTTTCGATCCACGAATCTTTCCACATTGTTCCATACAAAAGCTACCTGCTCATAGCTGCCTGATCCCGTTTTTCTTTCTATCATATAACCCTCCTCTACCCCTGAATTATCACTCCAGGTGAGCTCAACGGCATCTTTACTTAACACATGGGCATTGAGCCCCGATGGCGCGGAAGGACTTCCAGCCAGGCAGGGCATATTATTGTACTTTAGATAATATACATAATGCATGTCGTCGGACTTAAGTGGCGGAATGGCCACCTGGTGCGTACCTGCCCCGCCAATGGCCACGTTGCCTTTTACCATTTTGCCGGTATAAATATCATACCATGCGCCGGTACCAGCACGAGGCGTATTGATGGTAATATGCTCATTGTTACGGGTTTCGGTGGTATTGTTGAGCACAAGAACCAACTGCCTGTCTGGGCCAGACAACCCATAGGTCAATAGTTTGAAGGGATCCCAGGAATTGGAAATACTGGTTTTAACCAGCCTGTCGTCATCTACCGTTTGGACAAAGGCCAGGAAATAGCCAAAATATTCGAACATCTCATCGGTGATGGACAAATTGGAACAGCACCTTGCACGTGAATAGTCTTTCCAGGCAGTATGCCAGTATACCGCTTGCATTTCGTTGAAGTACATAATATATGCCGCCGCAGGCCAGGTCCTTTCCCATCCGGGTTTATAAGCATAATCTTTATGACCAACCTCTGTGACCATGTAAGGCAATTGATTGGTTTCTGGATTGAGGAGAATTTGGCTTAAATCACCTTTCTTCGACAGGTATTCATAATGGTGATTGACATAAGCGTACCGGTGTCTGGAAGCAAATCCATAGCCTTGGAGGGTTTTTCCTTCAGAATCAATAGAAGCATTGGGTGCCCATGCTCTGTGGTAGTAATCGTACACATCCAAAGCATCGACAAAAGGCCGACCGAAGTCAATACCATTTCCATCTTCATTTGATATCTCCCAAAAGTCCACATAGGCTCCCCACCTGTTCACCAGATATTTTGCATACTTTTCATAAGCTGCATTAGACCAAAGCGGGCTATCCGGCATTTTATTGAAAGGTACAAGCATGATTTTGATATTCCTTTCATGTAGCGCTTTGCAGAAACGGTCGAAGAAAATACCCTCTTCCTGCTTATAAATGCCATTATTTCCTTCGGCGTATCCGCCAAAAATGACCGGGCTGCAATTTGCATGGTTTAAACGGTAAAGGTTGAACCCATTTTCCGCAAAGGCATCCAGGTATTCTCCCAACGATACACCGCCATGATCAGACAAAGCCCAGGCATTGCCGTTGAGGTCGTTGTTGATGCAATCCTGCCACCCGTGTGCGTAAAACGCCTCACCAGATTCACTATATATCCAGCGGGTGGGGTTGTTGGGGCTTTGGGTTATAAAACCCTTCCGTGCCGAGGCCACGCAGGTGTAGCTGATATAGCTGCTCCAGGTGCCGGCATTGATTCGGTAGCGCCATCTCCAGGTGCCGGTTTTGTTTGGTGAAAAGCGCACCTTCCAGGTATTGGGGCTATAATAAAAGCCGCCAAATGTGTATTTTTTGGATGCCGGATCCAGCATTTCCACATCAATGGTGACGTCCTGCCAGGGGTTCGAGCCGCTATAGGTGTGAGAAATGGCGTATTCGTAAACTTCGTACTTACCTATATCAACAGCGTGTGCCCCGCTATAGGTCATCAACAAAGCAAAAATGGCGATGCTGGCTATTTTGTATAATTCATTTTTCATATGTGAGTGTTTAGGTTTAGTGTTAAGTGTTAAGTACAACAAGATCAAATCTTCCGACACCAGTGCGATGTCGTGAATGATTCATTAATAAGCGTAAGGGGTGTTTTTTTCATAATTTTAGCATTTAAGGGCGAACGATAGAATTGTGCATAGTCAGCACAACGGTTCGTCTGATTAGAATATGATTATTTCTTTTAATGGATTACTTAGGTATTTCATTTAGTAATTATTCCCTATTACATTGTTTTTGAAAATTGCCGGCCTAGCGTCAGGTGATTTTTCTCTAAGCTTGAAATTTTCGATGATTATCCCTTCGACATTGCGCAGGTATAGGCCTTTTGCCGGGGCTGGATGGTATTGCTTAACGGACGAAAATGAATCAATAACTTCTGCCATTTCTTCTCCCTGACCTTGATCATCTCCTCTTATTGTAAATTGCAGATTTCTTAAGATGACATTTTCGACCGGTTGTTTGGAAGAACCAACGATCACAGATGTCAGATCGGGCTGGTCTTTTTCTACAAAGTTTTCGGCATCGATATTTTCGATAAGGATATTCTTAAGGGTGCCGATTTTGCCGGCATCGAAGTATTCTTGTGTTTCTGCCTGTAGTGCAATAAAGATCGGTGCCCTGCAATCAATCATTTTAATATTTCGTATGGTGAGATTTGAAATGTTCGCATATCCCTGGGTATTAGTCAAATTAATCCCTGAGAACGGACCCGGAGCTATGTCGGAAGGGCCTTTGATCAGGCAATTTTCGATGGTTATATTGTATATATCCATGGATGTTTCTGTCCCCAGCCTGATGCCATTGGTTTCAGAAGCCAGCACACAGTTCTGAATGATGACATTGCTTGTGCTGTCTTTGGTGCCTCTTTTTGCTGACTTAATGCTGATGGCATCGTCGCCGGTATCAATATCACAATGGCTGATGTGTACATGATGCGAACTTTCAATGTCAATGCCATCGGTCCAGCGCGAGTGGGCTCTATTTAAAATTTTTATATTATAAATGCTGATATCCGTACTCGCGAGAATATAACAGCTCCATTCACCAGAATTTTGTAGAAAAATATCGCTGATCTTGCAATGGTGACAGTCGTGCAAAAAGAAGGGCCTGGGTGCGCCGGTATTTTTGTACGATAGTCCCACATAGGAGGTGGCTTCGTAGGGAGGCCTGACGGGAGGCTGTATTTCCTCGAACCCGGCCCTGCAATCAATTTCCCCGTAGCCCGATATTTCTATGTAGCTGATTTGGAAACCATACAAAACTCTTTTCCAGGAATCGGGGTGATACTGAGATGAGTCCGGTGTGGCCAGAAGACGGGCTCCTTGCTCAAAATGAACATGGATCTTATGCTTCAACTGAATGGAACCCACCAGATAGTCGCCGGCAGCAAGCACCACCTTTCCTCCTCCATTGGCAGATAGCGTATCGATGGCAGTTTGGATAAATTTGGTCTCCAGGGCACTGCCTTCATAAACGGGCTTTAGCCGGATCTCACTTGTCGGATCATCTGCTTTGTCTGTCGCTCTATTTGAACGCATGAAAACAGGTAGAGCAGCCAGCGGTATAAATGCCTGCACAAAATTTCTTCTTGTTTTATTGGTTCTGTTCATTCGGAAAATATTTGTGTATGTTTTTTTTAATTTCCTGAACCACCTCTTCCCGGTATTTACTTTCCCTTAATGGATCTTGGGTAGTTTTCGTAAAATGTTCTAAATGCATCAGCATCTGTTGAAGTGTGTGTTGCATGCAGTCCTTTCAGCAATGCAAAACCATGTAATTGTTTTCATTAATTACAATTATGAATGAGTATTTAGGGCAATAGGAGTTGCACTAAGCATCATGTGCTCATAACATTTTGATTAAAAAGTAAATCCTGCCGTAGAACCGGCAGGACTTAACCAATAGATTTATCAGTGTTTTTTATTTCACTACCACTACGGTGACCGGAGCTGTAGTGAAGCGCTCGAGAATGTTGCCATCTCCACCGGCATTGGTCACTATCAACCGCGCCTGATAGGTGGTATCATCGCCGGCAAATGGCGTGTTGTATGCATAGCCGATGAAGGAAGTATCCAGGTCTACATTGTGGTAGGGTGCAGCTAAGCTTTCCATCACCATGGCAGAGTCTCTTCTTTCTTCAGTATATCTCTTTGTAAGTTCTCCGGTCTCTAAGGTATAGTAGAAACCTGTGCCCGAATATCCAAACAAAGCAGACTGACCAACCTTGACTGTATCTGTGAGCAGGTACAGTTCGCCGTATGGCCTATCGACGTCTTCTTCACATGCCATGAAAAACATGATCCCAAAAATTGCAATTATTATTTTACCTATGAATTTCATATCGTTTTTGTTTTAAATCAGAATTGATGACTAATAACCTGGGTTTTGTACCAAATTCGGGTTGATATCGAATTGGCCGGACGGAATAGGGAATAGCATGTCAGTTTCTACATGCTCACTGTTTCCGGGGTTTACTTCATAGACCCTGTCCATGTACAGGCCCCAACGAATCAGGTCATAACGTCTCAAGCCGGCTTCACCAAACAATTCTCTGGCGCGTTCGTCTTGAATTTCTTTTCTGAAAGTGTCCGGATCCGGCAATTCTGTGGTCGTGATATCATCCAATCCAGCCCTGTTCCGTACTTCATTGAGTGCATCGAATGCAGCTACCGTCGGACCGTTTACCTCATTTTCTGCTTCCGCAAACATGAGTAGAACATCTGAATACCTCAAGTAGGGCCAATCTATCCTGTTTAGCCTGTAGTTGCCGGGGCTACCCTGAGCTTCAGGATTGAAATCGTAGAATTTTTTCATAAACGTGCCACTGCCACCCTGTAGCGCAGTGACTTTCCCGGTCAATGGGTTTACATAGGTATTCCATGTCCAGTGAATGTATCGGCCATCCAGGTTTTGGTCCATCAGGTTTATCAGGTACTCTGAAACAGTGAATATTCTGAACCCACCGCCGTAGAGCAAACTTGGATTTTCCATCATAGGCTGATTGTTCAGGCTATTGGGAAATGTCATAATCATGGCTTGATAGGTAGATCCAAAAGCCCCTAATGCGCCCTGATCAAACATCCATTCCGACATATTATCATGGTCAGCAGTAAAGACTTTGGCCACATCCTGTATCAGGCTGTGCTCACCAGAAGAGATTACGGCCTGTGCATGCGCTCTTGCGTTGGCAAAATCGCCATCGTATAGGTATACTCTGGCCAGCAGACCATTCACTGCACCACTACTCAATCGACCAGCCAATTGCTCAGAAAAAGGAGGCAGATAATTCAATCCCCAGGTCATATCTTCAAGTGCCTGATTATAAACTGCTTCGGCAGAAGCCCTGGGCTGAGATGTATTTTCAATTTTAGTATCAAGCACCAGCGGTACGCCCCCAAAAGACTTAAGCAGCTCAAAATAGGAGTTTCCCCTCAGTGCGCGGGCTTCGGCGATAAACTGGTTTTGAATTTCTTCTGAAAATGTAGCCAGAGCCATTCCTTCCAAAAAGCTATTGGCACGGGTAATGGTGCTGTAGTGGAGATTCCACATCCTGTTCAAGTCTCCATCTCCTGCTCCCCAGCGACCTTCGGACCAACTGTTTGTCAGGCTTTGATGACGTGTGGCATCGAGCGCAGACGCGTCGATAAACTGATAGTGCTGCACACCACCAGTTGTTTCCAGTTCGAACGGTGTGATATAGATTCCCCTGAGGACAGTTTCGGCCGATTGCTCATTTTTAAATATGGACTCCGGCGCATAAAAGAAATTAGGTTCTTCTGTCAGAAATTCTTCTCCACAAGAAAATATTAAAGTGGATATGGCTAAAATTACTATTATATTTTTCATTGGATTAACTCGTTTTTGTTGTACACAAGCGTGTCTGTTTAAAGCGTAATATTAATGCCCAGCATAACCAGACGTGAAGCAGGATAGGCACTATAGTCCAGCCCCTGCCCAAGGTTATTGGTAATATCCACATTTACATCAGGCGACATTCCGCTATATTTTGTAATCATCAGCAGGTTAGATGCCGTAGCATATAATCTGAGCTTACGTATATTCAGGCTTTCCAATACAGACTCTGGCAAAGTATAACCTAGCGTAACGTTGCGCAGACGCAAGAATGAGCCGTCTTCTACATAATGGCTGCTGAGCAAAATGGATCTATCGGCGCGGGGATATTTTGCTGAGGCCGTATTTACATCTTCTCTCCAGTAGCTGTCATAATATTCTTTGGTAATATTATACTGTCCACCACCTCTGGTGAGTACATAATTAGTCATGTTCATGACTTTGTTTCCGATAGAATAATCGAAGAAAATGTTGAGATCAATCCCTTTGTATGAGAAATTGTTGGTGATGCCACCTACAAAATCGGGGGCTGCCTGGCCGTAAATGACCCGGTCGTTTTGATTGATCCTGCCATCGCCATTCACGTCTTTGTATACGGCTGAGCCTGCATCACTTACAAAATAAGGATGGTTAGCCCTTTGTTCTTCCGTACTTACAATGCCATCGAATATGGGTACATAAAAAGCTCCGAGTGGTTTACCAACCTGGGTAATGCGCCAAAATGAGTTTTCGTCTTTTACCCCTGCCCGTTCATTGACCGGCGAGAGCACCAGAAATGGCACTTCTGCACCGTTGGCATCGGTACCGAGGTCTAGTATTTCGTTTCTCACCCAAGAAAAATTGACCATGGCATCCCATCTGAAACCATTGCGATCGGATATAACCGCCGAGATATTCAAATCGATACCTTCATTTTCCATAGATCCAACATTTTCAATGATCTGGTTGTCATTGTCAGCAATGTTTGGGTATCGTTTATTGAAAAGCAGGTCTGAGGTTTTTTTGTAATAGTAATCGGCCGTAATGTTGAGGCGATTCTCAAAAAGTCCCAGATCAATGCCAATGTCGGTCTGTGTTGTAGTTTCCCATTTCAGATCCTGGTTGCCCATAGCGGTTTGGTACAAAGCCGTAGTAGGATTGCGTCCATCTACCGAGGTTAATTTCCAGCCTGCTGGTCCGCCCGCCTGTGACAATGCGTTGTAGGCGTTGATCGCCTGGCTGCCGGTTTGTCCGTAACTTACGCGCAATTTCAGGTTGCTGATGGTCGAGATGTTTTCCATGAAAGCCTCATCGATTACCTTCCAGGCAAATGCGCCTGATGGGAAAAAGCCATATTTATTTCCGGAAATTTGGACGATCCGTCAAAACGTCCGCTGAGTGTCAACAAATATTTGTCTTTGAAGCTATACATGATCCTGCCGAGGTACGATTCTAAGGCCCATCTGCCTTCATTGCTAAATCCGCTTACATTTTCCGGGCTAAGGGAGAAGAAGTTATTGTAAATGAGGGCATCATCGGGAAAATTCCTTCCCTGCGTGCCCAAAGCTTCCCATTGGCTTTCTTCGGCGGTGTAGCCTGCCAACACATTGATGCTGTGGTCTCCTATGATTTTAGCATAATTAAGCGTATTTTCTATTAGCCAATAGCGGTTCAAACTGGCATTTCGATCGGCACGACCCTGATATTGACCCGCCAGAGACGACAAGGGGAGATAACCTTTCAGATGGTTGGTGCCTAAATCGGTCGCCAGGTTAATCCTGTAATTCAATCCGGGAAGCAACTCATAATCCGCAAATGTTCGTGCCATCAGCCTGAGGTTGTTTTCAATCCTGATCTGCTCCTTAGCCTCTTCTACCGGATTGTGAAACGGGTTATTGGTGGTAGGCGAATTGCGGTTGTAGCCATCAGGATTAGCATCATCATAAATGGGAACTATGTTCGGTGTTTGCAGGGCATAAACAATGCCCCCACCCCAGCCGCCGCTGGTATTGTTGCCGTAGTTGCCTTCAAATATTTGGTAAGAAAGATTGATATTGACACCAATGGTAAGTTTCTCTGACGGGTTCATGTCCAGGTTTGCCCGGATATTGAATCGATCATAACCGCTTCCCGTAATGATGCCCTCCTGGTTGAAGTAGCCTCCGGAGAAAAAGTATTTGGTAGAGGCGCTACCGCCGCTAACAGAGAGCAAATAATTTTGTTGGGGCGCAGGAGCTACCACCTCATCGTACCATTGATGTCGGTTTCAGGGGAGCTTATTTCGTCTGAAGTGAACGGATCAAGAAGTGGATTATCTTCGTAGGTAGCGTAATCATTATAATACTGCATAAACTGAGAAGCGCCAATAGTCTCATAAGGTCGCAGGGAAGATTGAATACCGTAATAGGCATCAAAGCTGACCACCGGCGCGCCGATTTCTCCTTGTTTGGTGGTAATGATCACCACGCCGTTTGCTCCTCGCGAACCATAAATAGCTACTGCCGAAGCATCTTTCAATATTTCTATAGATTGAATATCTGTAGGATTGAGGGTCGAAAGCGGGTTTTGTGAAAAATTGCCTCCCGATGGTGTGGCATCAAACGGCATCCCATCCACTACGTATAGTGGCTCATTATTGCCCTGTATAGAATTGCTGCCCCTGATCCTCACGCTCATACCGACTCCCGGACGGCCAGATTGGCTGGTTACCTGAACGCCAGCGGCTTTTCCCATCAGCGTTTCGTTGACGCTCGACACCGGTAGGTGCTCGATATCTTTGGCAGAGATGCTGCCAACAGAGCCGGTCAAGTCACTTTTTTTCACTGTGCCATAGCCTATTACCACTATTTCTTCCAGTGCAGTTATATCAGGTGTCATCACCATGTCTATCACCGATTGGTTTCCAATGTTTACCTCTTCCTGAATAAAGCCAACCGAACTGAAGACCAGCGTAGTTTCCGTGGTGGGCACATCCAGCGAGTAGTTGCCATTTACATCAGTCACCGTACCCTGCACCGTACCTTTCACGATCACATTGACACCCGGCAATCCCGTTTGATCTTCCTGGCTGGTCACCTTGCCCGATATCGTTCGGGTTTGTAATACTTCGAGCAATCCTTGCTCGGGCATCTGGTTGCTTTTCACCTTATTCACCGAGATGCTGTTGTTTACCTGCCTGAACTTCAACTTATACATCCTGGAAATCTCGAGCAAGACATCCCCTACACGTCGGTTGCCCTCGGCAATTTTGATGTCCTGATTGACATCATTCATGAATGCGGCATAGGCAAACTCAAAATCGGTCTGTTTTTCTATCGTTTTAAATATTTCCTCCAGGGAGTTGTAGGTGCCGGACACCTCAATTGATACATCACGCACACTCCGTTGTGCATCCGAACTGTTTGCCAAAATAAAGGTGAAGAAAAACACCTGTAGAAATAGGCCATAAAATGTGAATCTCGACAACATTTTAATTAGCTGTAAATAGTTTATTTTCATAATTTTGTCTTGTTAAGTAATACAAAAGTTTTATTGGGGTTCCATGCTTATACTTGTTTGGCGACAGTTTCCATGGAACTGAAAATGAAATTTGTAGCAGCGTCCGCAACGGCGCTGCTTTTTTTCTAGCTTGTATTGTACATCATACGCTCTTTTTTATTTGTTCGAAATATATATTCGCTTACCGTCTATCTTGAAGTTGAAATCCATAGCAAAACCGATGCTTCTCAACACATTTTCGAGTACCTCATTTTCATATTTGCCTTTGAAGGTCTTGTTGGTCACGGTGTAGCCGTCAAGCACAAACGTAACGCCATACCATTGCTCGAGTGTGCGCACTACTTCCTTCATCTGGCTATCGGAAAAACCAGGATATTGTCTTTCCAACCCAGATCATGCAGTTCATCAATTTCCTGCTTTTCAAACAATTGGTCTCCGCATATTGCTTTAAAGCCCGGTTCCAGCATCATAGACTGATTTGTCTGATCTCCGCCCTTTTGTTTTCTGTGTAGTATTTCTACTTTGCCGCTCACCAACGCTACCTGTACTTTGTCGGCGTCTGATCTGATGGCAAACCTGGTACCCAATACCCTGGTGTACGTATCGTTTGTCTTTACTACAAATGGTGCCATGGCATCGTGCGTCACTTCAAAGTATGCCTCACCCTGTAGCTCTACCTCCCGCAAGTCTCCTTCAAATACCTCCGGATAGCGGATCTTGCTGCCGGAGTTGAGCCTGATGGTGCTGCCGTCTGAAAGCTGCACGGTGAGCTTTACGCCCTTTTCGGCAATTTTTTCTATTTTTCTGGCAGGTAGCTCCACTATTGATGGCTGCTCAGTAGTATCAACAAAGTAGCGTACGGCAAATAGCGTCAGGATGAAGAAGCCCAGAATGGCTGCATACTTATAAATCGTTCTCCATTGGCGGTGTTTTGGCGCAATTTTGTGATGCAATCGTTTCCATGAATCATCAACCATAGAAGCACTGCGTGCATATTTTTGAAATTTTATCGCCTTAAAAAAAGCCTTGTGTTGAAGCAGTTCTTCTGCTTTGTCAGGATTCTCCCGCATCCATGTCTCCCAGTAGTCATTGATCTCCGGCTCATCCGATTCGATCCACCGCTTAAAAAATTCGCTATCCAAATACTTAAAATGATCTTTCATGTGCAGAGACATATTAACACGTTTAGATATAGGAGTGAGGGTGCGCCGCAATTGCCCACGGACAGCTAAAAAAAATGTTAAAAAAAAATAGGCAGCGACTAGGTGAAGAAAGGAAAAAACAGAGTGAAAATGCTGACCGGCAGTATGTTGCGCAAATTTTGCAGCGCGCGGTATATTTGATTATAAACAGTTTTTATTTTAATGTCGAGCACTACTGCCACTTCCTGATAACTCATATTTTGGTAAAAAACCAGAAATATGATTTCGCGCTGCTGGGGCGATAGTTGCTTTAGGGCTTCCTGCAGGTAGGTCTCCAGTTCGCTATTGTGCTCGATCAATTCCTGAATATGAAATGCATCGTATTCCAATTGAAATTCATCTTCGGCATAGGATCGGATGACTTTATCCTTGCGTTCTTCTTCTTTTTTGCTTTTCAGTAGTTTGTTTCGCAGGCATCTGATGAGGTAGGATTTTGGCGCCTGAACGTGCAGCGTACCCTTGTATTTCCAGATATCAATGAAGGTTTCGTGAATTGCATCATCAATCATATCCGGCTGGGGGATCACCTGCATTCCGTAATTGAAGAGCATGGGGTAGTAACTCTTATAAATGGTTTCAAAAGCCTGTTGGTCTCCATCTAGAAACCGATCAAATATTATGTTTAATTCATTGATCACCGACCACCTCCTGTAAAAGCTGAAATTTGCCTGCAATTAAGTAAAAAAACATCATACTCTCTTTACATTTCATAAAGTGCCAACACTGCGACTGGCACCATATTACATTAGAAGATTTGCAAACAGATGTGGTATTCTCGTGGTGCACAACCAGCCTGAGTCACCTGTAGATGCATAGCAACATAAAGTTTCGATTTTTAAGATATGGTCAACTTTTGGTGAAAATGTATAACTTAACAGAAGATTCAGTTTTACAAAACTGGTCTGTATCTAAAATTTTATCAGGGTCAATTTTTCCAATGAGACAAATTTTCTTTTCAATAGCAATATTAGCTGCCTCAAACCCCATGGTAGCTCAGGAACTTCCTAAGATTTTTGAAGAAAAAGTAGCATTCTGTAATTCTAATCTTTCAAATAAACAGGTAATTCAACTGCGGAAGGAGCTTAACGATCTTGAAAATTTCTATTTGTTGAACGGTTTTTTGACCGACAAATCAGGGTCGAGCTATCGAGCTGTTTACGAACAGATAGTTCGAGAAAACGATCTGATTTTTAAAATGGATACAACTTTTGAACTTTTGCACAATTTGGAATATGAAGTCTATACCGGATGTTTCTACAAGGTGCTTACACTGGAGCAAATGTCTCAACTGACTACTAGGCATCTGGAAGCCTCTAAAAAAATGTGGCGGGACTATGAGCAAAGCAATGCAACCCCGGGTTTAGCCGCACAACTCATTCTTGAAAATTTTACGGAAGATGATTTTGAGCTGGAATACTTCAGAGTATCAGCCTTGTTAACATTTTACAGGATTGCTTCTTCACCACCTACCTTGAATATGGGAGTGGCGAAGATTGAAGTTAAAGAGCAAATTGACATCGAGACAATTCAAGTCATTTTGAACCAGAACGATGAAATTTTGATTGATAACAAAATCTTTACAAATGCTCAGGCAGCACAGAGTATTTATGAGTTCCTTATCGCAAATCCGGAAAGCAGAGGGATTGAGTTTACGGCATCAAGGGGTGCATCTTATGAAACATATCTAAAAACAACTGCAATGTTTGACTCCCTCTATTCGAAGTTAGCATCTGGAATATTCGACATTCCCAAAAACATTATTTTCAGAGAATCAAATTGATAGCATTCCAAATAGTGCGATTATTATTCTATCTCATGCTGTCTGGTAGTTCCAGTGAATTGCCAGGTCGAAAATGACGGATTTCGGTACTTTTTAGCAAATAGTTTACGCTTTGCTACGTTTGCGGGGTCTGCTTATGAAATGGAAGGTTTATTTTGGCGGCGTGGAGCTCGCAAGTTGATCAGCCACCTGCAAGAGCCGCGCTCACCATCAGGTCATAACTATAGGGCTGCAGCCACCCCTGCTAAATATTTTTATAATATTCAACCTTGCCTTCCAGCGCCAGGTCGGCCACCTTGGCTATCAGCGATTCGCGCTTCTGCTGGTCAAAGCTGCCAAAGTCCCAGGCCAGTTGTATTTTTTCCTGAATAAAATCTGCCTTTTCAGCTCCTGAAATCAATACACTTACCGGCAAGGACCACACAAAGTACAATGCTTCCTTTAGTGATACCCGGTTGGGAATTACCGGATTGTCCGTTTCCCACTGGATTTTTTTCAGGTTTGACTTTTGGGCAAAAAACCTGCCGTCGGCCAGGGTCTTCATGGCCAGTATGCCCAAATTGCTATCGATAGCCTCTGGCAGCACAGTGTTGATAAAGTGCTGATGATTGGCATCAACTACATTAATGGGCATTTGTATGGTTTCGAAAATGGGTTTTTCGGAAGTGCGCTCCAGTACGCGCAAATGTGCAGCGGGATGGTTGTGACCCGTAAATCCGATATGTTTCACCTTACCTTCTTCCTTGGCTTTGGTCACCACTTCAAAAACACCTTCGGCGATTCTCGAATCTACATCATTGGCATCCATTACCGAGTGTACCTGCCACAGATCCAGATAGTCTGTTTTCATTCGCTCAAGCGAAGCATCCAGGTGTTCCTGCATGGTGTTGGCATCTCGCGCTGTCGATTTGGTCATCAGAAATATTTCTTTGCGATAGTTGGGCGTCAGGTACTTTCCATACCTGGCCTCACTGGTATGTGGTCCATAA
This sequence comes from Cyclobacteriaceae bacterium, assembly GCA_012033595.1. GTDB lineage: Bacteria > Bacteroidota > Bacteroidia > Cytophagales > Cyclobacteriaceae > JAAUQL01. The sequence continues at coordinate 27,715 of JAAUQL010000047.1, forward strand.
GACTCCGCAGTATCAAAAAACCTGATGCCGCCTTCAAGAGATGTTTCTATCACCGCTTGGGCATCTTTTTCTGTTGTCCATCCAATATGGTAGCCGCCCACACCCAGCATGGTCACTTCCCTTCCTGTTTTGCCTAATTTTCGCAAGGGGAGCACTTTACCCCATTTGTCGCTGTTGCCGGTGTGGCCAAGAGCAAACTGATGTACCGGCAGCATGATAGCAGCAGTAAGGCTGCTGATTTTTTTGAGAAATTCTCTGCGCTTTTCCATGAGTGATTGTGTTTTGCCAACATTTAAAAGACAGGAGTAATGTACACAATTTCTGTCAGGGAATTGTGCTTGAAATCTAAAAATACTGCCCTGGAGTGTTTGAAATTATCCGTCCAGTTTTTTGCCTTGGTCGCCTTTAATTTTTGCAATACAAATCAAGTGCTTCTGCGGCACCTTGCACATGCAGGCTTTGCGCCATGCGCAAATCGTAGCAGCCCAGAGGCCGCAGTCCGATAGATAGCAACAGGGAGCTGCGCTGAAAGTATGCAAAGCCAAACTCAGGATCCAGCTCTATGGCGGTATTGTACGCACTGAGCGCCTCATTGAAATAGCCGAGTTTGTGGTTGGCTCTGGCCTGATAGTAGTATCCCAGAGCGCTTTTTTTGTCTAGTTGCACCGCATAGTTTGCGTATAACAGGGCACTTTTGAATTCCGCTTTGTGAAAGTGGTGCTGCGACAGACTAAGGGTAGCCTTTGTATTATGAGGGTCGAGTTGCAAGACCTGTTCAAAGTCCCTGCAAGCAGCATCATTTTTGCCTAAAGATTCCAGGCATCTGCCCCGGTTATAGCGGGTTTTGACATCTTCCGGATAGAGCATGAGGTATTCGTCATAGTGTTCCAGCGCCAATTGGTATTCCCCATTTTCAAAATGCTTGTTGCCCGTCAGGTTGCTGTCATTGTTGCAAAGGCGCAGGTACATGACGGCAAAGATGACGAGCCCCAGAAAGTAAGGATTGAAAAAATTAGCGGGCAATGAAATGCGTTTTGCCGCTCGCCAACCTTGAGATGCACGGTAGTAGAGTCGCTTGCGGATGCGGGACGATAAGTGCGCCATAGATTCAAATGCCGGATGAAATATGAATGTATGAGCTTATTGGTCAAAATACAACTAAAAAATTAGTTATTATGCCAGCGCCATCTTTTGCAGGGTACATTCCTGCATCCCTGCTTCAGTGAGGTGTGCTAATCGCTTTATTTAAGTAGCGGCAGTATATCTTCGAGTATTTCGCGGCTGTTGGACAGACGGGGCACTTTGTGTTGACCGCCTAATTTTCCCTTGCTTTTGAGCCAACGGTGAAAGGTGCCTTCCGGCGCAAAGTGAACCACGGGAGCCTCCAGAGCCATGCTTTTGTACCGCTTGGCTTCGTAGTCAGAATTGACTTCCATCAGGCTTTTGTCCAGCATTTTCACAAATTGGTCTTTGTCGTTGGGCAGCTCGTTGAACTCGATAATCCACTCATGGCTTCCTTTGCTTTCGCTGCCGATGTATCGCGGACCGGCAGTGTAGTCGCCTATGCTGGCATGCGTTACTTCACATGATTTTTTGATGGCATGTTCGGCATTTTCTATGATAAGCTCTTCTCCAAAGGCATTGATAAAGTGTTTGGTTCGGCCCGAAATCCGGATACGGAAGGGATTGAGGCAGGTAAATTTGATGGTATCGCCAATCATATATCGCCATAGCCCGGCATTTGTTGATATGATCAGTGCATAATTTTTGTTCAGCTCCACATCTTCCAGTCCAATGGTTTCGGGATTTTGCTCATCTACATTTTCCAGTGGAATAAATTCATAAAATATTCCATAGTCAAGCATCAGCAGCAGGTCGCTGGAATCTGGCTGGTCTTGGATGCCAAAGAAGCCCTCTGACGCATTATAGGTTTCCAAATAGCCCATTTTTGGAGAAGGAGCCAGCTTTTTGAAAAGTTTCCTGTAAGGCTCAAAAGATACGGCTCCATGGATGAAAACCTCCAAATTGGGCCATACTTCATGAATATTTTTGGTATTTGTTATTTCTAATATCCGCTGAATGAGCACAACCGTCCAGGTGGGTACACCGACAATGTTGGTCACATTTTCTTTGATGGTGGTGGTGGCCATTTTCTCAATTTTCTCTTCCCATTCGCTCATCAGCGCTATTTCCAGCTTTGGGGTGCGCGCCAGCTCGGCCCAAAAGGGAAGGTTGGACATGATCACCGCAGATACATCGCCATAGTAGGAATTGCTGTTGGAGTCGAACTGGTTGATTTGTTGACTACCGCCAATGGCCAAACCCTTGCCGGTAAACATCTTGGAATTGGGGTGGTTGTTGAAGTAGATCGACAGCATGTCTTTGCCCCCTTTGAAGTGGCAGTCGGTGAGGGCTTCTTGCGAAACGGGAATAAACTTACTTTTGGCGTTGGTTGTTCCCGAGGATTTAGCAAACCATTTTATTTCTGAGGGCCACAGCACATTTTGTTCTCCGTTGAGCAGTTTCTCGATATATGGAAAGAGGTTTTCGTAGGTGTAGACCGGTACCTGGTTTTTATAGTCTCTAATCGACTTGATGTCTTCGAAACCATGTTCGCGACCAAATTTGGTTTTGCGTGCCGTTTTTACCAGTTGAGCAAATATCTCATTCTGAACTTCGATTGGGTATTTGAGGAACAGATCGATGTCGTGGATCCGCTTTTTCATTACCCAGTTCAAAATAGAATTGATTATCTCCATATATCAAAAATTATATTTTTCTTTTTAATTCAAAGTTTTTTCCAAGATAGACACGCCGTACCTGTTCGTCTGATGCCAGCTCTTCTGCAGAACCGGCCTTCAGCAATTTGCCCTCGAACATGAGGTAGGCCCTGTCGGTAATAGACAAGGTTTCGTTGACATTGTGGTCGGTAATGAGAATGCCGATATTTTTGTTTTTGAGCCGCGCCACAATGGTTTGTATTTCTTCTACCGCTATGGGATCTACTCCCGCAAAGGGCTCATCGAGCAGTACAAACATTGGGTCCACGGCCAATGCACGGGCTATTTCGGTGCGGCGTCGTTCGCCCCCCGACAGCACATGGCCCAGGTTTTTGCGTACATGACCCAGGCTGAATTCCTCGATCAGGGATTCTACTTTTTGCTTTTGGTCATGCTTCGATAGTTTGGTCATTTGCAGCACCGACAGTATGTTTTCTTCTACGGTGAGGGTGCGGAATACCGAAGCTTCCTGCGCCAGGTAGCCTATGCCTTTTTTGGCCCGGCGATACATGGGCAGTGAGGTTATATTTTCCTTTTCGAGGTATATTTGGCCGTCGTTGGGTTTGATCAATCCTACGATCATATAAAAAGTGGTTGTTTTGCCGGCACCATTTGGCCCCAGCAAACCGACAATTTCGCCCTGATTTACCTCTACAGATACATTGTTTACCACTGTTCTGCCTTTGTAAATTTTTACTAATCCTTCAGAATTTAGTTTCATTTCTAATCAAACCTGATATCCCTTACGCGCAATTGCAGGGATTTATTTCCCATATAATTATTTTCTTCAATATAATATGCCATGCTAAAGCGCATGCCACTGGCAATCAAATCATAATACTGTGCCTGGCCAAAGCCAATAGCTTCCATTTGCAAGGTCTCATTGTATTGGCTGACGGCAAACTTGAGATGTTGGTCTTTCAGAATACGAGGCCTGCCTGCTACGTGTAGTTGATGGCTCACAAAGATAGGTTGCATATTTTTAGGGCCAAACGGTTCCATCTGTTCCAGCAGGTCATAAAATTTTTGACTAATGTCCTTCAGGTCGATAACGCTATCGATCTCGATAAGCGGCAACAATTGCTCGTCGGAAATGCGTTCGGCTACTATGCGCTCAAACTTTTCTTTGAAAGCCTCCACTTTGTCTATGGACAGGGTAAGGCCGGCCGCGTACATGTGCCCGCCAAACTGCTCCAACAGGTCGGCGCAAGCCGAAATGGCCTCGTAGATATCGAAACCATCTACCGATCTGGCAGATCCGGTGGCTTTGCCGTTGGACTCGGTGAGAATGATAGTGGGTCGATAAAACTTGTCGATGCACCGCGACGCCACTATGCCAATCACGCCCTTGTGCCAGTCGTCTTTATAAAGCACCGTTGATTTGTGGTCTTTGCCTCCGCCATTTTGTTTTTCGATCATTTCTATGGCTTCCAGCGTGATGGAGCTGTCGAAATTGCGTCTTTGGAGGTTTTTTACATCCAGTATTTCCGCAAGGGATTCTATGGTTTTGTAATTGTCGGCCAGCAGCAAGTCAACGGCAGATTTGGCATGGTCTATTCGGCCCGATGCATTTATTCGTGGGCCGATACCAAATACCACGTTGGAGATATTGATTTCGTTGCGTATGCCCGACAGCTTGATGAGCGCCTGAAGACCCAGCCTTGGGTTTTCATTGAGTTTTTTTAGTCCGTGGTAGGCCAATATCCTGTTTTCGCCGGTAATGGGCACTATATCTGCCGCGATGCTTACCGCTACCAGGTCGATATAATCATAGAGCATATCCGGGTTGTAGTCGAACCTTTCACAAAATGCCTGTAAGAGCTTGAAGCCTACTCCGCAGCCAGACAGTTCTTTGTAGGGGTAAGGGCAATCTTCGAGTTTGGCATCGAGTATGGCACAGGCGTTGGGCAATTTTTCGCCTGGCAGGTGGTGATCGCAGATGATCAGATCGATATCCAGTTTGTTGGCGTAGTCGGTCATTTCTACGGCCTTGATGCCACAGTCGAGGCTGATGAGCAGACCAATGCCGTTTTCATGTGCCCAGTCTATGCCGGCTTTGGAAATTCCGTAGCCTTCTTTGTACCTATCGGGGATATAATAGCTGATGTGGCTGTAAATGGATTTTAGAAAACCGTACACCAACGCTACTGAAGTGGTGCCATCTACATCGTAATCGCCATAAATCAGTATTTTTTCTTCATTATCAATAGCTCGTTGTATCCTGTTCAGGGCCTTATCCATGTCCCTCATCAGAAAGGGGTCGTGGAGCTGTTCCAGCGATGGTCGAAAATAATCGCGTGCTTCTTCAAAAGTGGTGATGCCCCGTTGAAGCAGGATTTTGGCTATGATAGGATTGACATTTATCTCGCCGGATAACTGTGCGATGGCATCTTCATCTACTTCTTCGGTATAGACCCAGCGGGTTGACATTCGGCAAACGTTGGTTTTAATGGGATACAAACATAAAAAAATGGCGAGCGTAAGTGCATTTCAGCGTTCAATTTTAGCGTAAGCTAAACAATTCTGCCAATATCTTTATCTTTTACTTTAACTCTGTCCAGGCTTAAAAATTGTTCCCAAAAATCGTTTTCGGGCAGGGAAGCAACAATCTGGTGCTTCTCTCTGGTGACCGGATGTTCGAAGGTGATTTCCTTGGCGTGCAGGTTGATATTGGCATCGGCATTTGGCTTGTGAAAACCATATTTGAGGTCGCCCCGGATGGGGCATCCCATGGCAGCCAATTGTACCCTGATCTGATGCGGCCTGCCGGTAACCGGGTTTACTTCCAGCAGGTAGTGGTCGTTGAGGTGCCCGCGCAGGGTATAGTTTAGTTCGGCCTTTTGTGAGCCCTCCACTGGTTTATCGTGAGCTTTCACCACATTTTTATCTGGGTTTTTTACCAGGTAGTGCACCAGTTTGCCTTTTTCTTCTTTGGGTTTTCGCTTCACGATAGCCCAATATTTTTGTAGATTTTCCTTTCGCGAAACTGCCTGTTGAGGCGTTCGAGTGCCTTAGAGGTTTTGGCCATTAATACTACCCCGCTCACCGGCCGGTCGAGCCGGTGCACCACTCCAACAAAAACATTTCCTGGTTTATTGTACTTTGTTTTCAGATACTGCTTTACCCGATCGGCGAGGGTCTCATCGCCGGTAGCATCTCCTTGCACCAACAGGCCGGCGGGCTTGTTGATCACAATCAAATGGTTGTCTTCGTACAAAACGTGGAGCTTATCGGGATTCATCGATTATGGGTTTATGCCGCAGCAATGTATATGGCGGCAAAGTTATCCCAAAATAGTCTTAGCGCGAAATTTTAAAGCTGCTATGTTGTTTTTATAAAATAGACGACTTGCAGGCAAGCAAAAAAACCATTTCGCTATCAATCTGTTATTAGCCTGTAAGCCTGGGATAATTCCGGCTTCTGAACCAATTAGACCAACATGATGGAAAAAGCCCATATTGCTGCAAAATTTCCGGTGGAAGTTGAACTGAAAGCCGGCAAAATTTATGCCTGGTGCTCGTGCGGACTATCAAAAAATCAGCCCCACTGCGATGGATCACATAGCAAAGGCAACCTAAAGCCAAAGATGTATACTTCTCAAAAAACAGAAAAAGCATGGTTTTGCCAATGCAAGCAGACAAGTGGTTCGCCTTTTTGCGATGGCAGTCACAAAAGATTATAACAGTTTTTGTTTTGTTTGTTTGAACTCGCAACTGCCTCAGGTTTTCATACTGGGGCAGTTGTTTTTTCTTTGTCGCACATGCGGATTTGATGGCATTGACAACCAACACAGCGAAAACGGGCAACTGTAGCCAGGCACCTACAATGAAAAAAAGTTGAGCAGCTCTCTTTGCTTAAGCACTTATTTTGGCGGTACGTCTCTTCATCAGCTCGATGGCCTCTTCCCTTGAAGAAAACATGCCATCGATATTCACCAGGTGCTGTTCCAACACTTCATAATTTTTGGCCATCAGGCTTTTCCATACAAAAAGAAATTCTATGCCTTCAAACACGAGTGCCTTGTTGGCCGCATACTCACTGAGGTTGTCCTGCAAATGTGCCGGGTGCAGTGTCCAGTGCATGGCAGGCTTGATGTGATGGCTGATGTGGTAACCATCGTTCCAACATTTATGGTTGTATTTGGCATTGATGCATGTTATACTATTTTTATAGTGGTTTCCCGGGTCGTCTCCATCCACAAAAGAATGCTGAGCCCAGTTGCCCATCATCATGATGACCCGCGATAGCAACAGAGGGATGACAAATACCATGAGCGTAGCCTGCCAGCTTACGAAACTGAGACCAATGCACATGAGAATAAAAAACATTTCACCGCGAACCACCTTCCAGCTCAATTTCATTTGCTTGTGTTTTCTGAAATAAAAAACCAGAGGTACTACGCCAAGTACAAAGAAATTGAGAAAATATTTGATAAAATCGCCGAGACTGTCACGCTGGTAGTGCATGGTAGAGCTGAGGTCTTCCTCAAGGTTGTTTTCTCTATGGTGCATGCCCAGGTGATGGCTCGCGTAGGTTTCGGGTGTTTGGCCAAAAAAGAGACCAATAAACCATGGCAGATAGAGATTGGCCAATTTAAATTCTTTTTTGAACCATGGCCTGTGACTGGTACAGTGGAGCATAAGACCAAAAGGGCCTTTGAACACCAGATTATTAAAATAAATATATGCCAGCGAAAGCGCCCACCACAGCCACCCGGTGATAAAGGGCATGTATAGCAATATGCCCAGCGGCACCAGCACCAGGGTGATGTTGAGGGTAAGATGCACGAAAGGAAGGTCGCGCTCGTCCTGAATTAATCTTAACCAGAAGCGGTCAAAGGCGCTGTAAGATTCTGGTTTCACAAATACAGGGTCATGGAGCAGAGGAAATGATTTCATAAGCACTAAAAGGTGAGCAATAGGAATCTTTGAATATAAGGAGATATTCCAGTAATTCTTAATCCTTTGCAGTAAATGAAGCGTGGTTTGGGCAGACGGTCTGCATATTTCATGGTAAGGACTGCTCGTTTTACAAGTGTTTTTCGAAGCACAGACTAGCTTCTATGCCGCTATATTGGCCATAATTGGCGATTTGACCATAGCCAGCCTTGCGGTACAAGGCAATGGCCTCGACTTGTTTCTTTCCCGTTTCCAGTATACATTTTTCATGGCTCGATGCTTTGGCCCACTCTTCAAGATTTTGTAAAATGAGGCCGACTACACCCTTTCTTCTACTTTCCGGTCGACAAAACATACGTTTTATTTCTACGGTTTTGCCTTCGTAAATTTTAAAAGCCCCACAGCCCAGTACGTGGTTCTCTTCATAAGCCAGCACCACATTTTTGATGAGGTCAATCTTATTGAATTGTGCATAAAAACCATGATCGGCGCCATCTGAAATCGCCAGGTAAGCATCCAACATTGCTACCAGGTAGATGAAGTCGGAATGGGAAGAGTCGGTTCTAAGCAGGTTAATCATACATTCAAGGTGGATGTTTGCAGCAAAAATATCACTTTTAGATATACCGGTGGTCGGCTTTAGCAATTAGTTGGTTTAAGATGGAAAATGCGATGCCCCGCACATTTTGATGCTGCCTCCAAAAGCCTCTTTTTTCGATTTTAGTGGTGAGCTTTCATTTTTCAACTTAAATTCACGCAAATATCCAGACCAAGCCAATACACTTAATATAGTGTGGGAATGCGACAAACGGTCTTTGTGCCGGAGAAAAGTAAGATTGATTGTTTTCATCGGTTTTTCTTCAGCAGTATCGCGATCTCAAGACAAATGAGCAGCACTTTGATTTTCAGATAATTTGGGCAATTATTTAGTTAGATGAAAAAATTCACCTTTTTAATGCTTACACTCGCCATACCCGTGGGTATTTTTCTTTTTTTGAAAATATTTGGCAACAACGAATATGATGTGCCTTACCTTTTTGAAACGGGGATTCCGGGCTGCAACGAAACGGAAAAAACGCACCAGGTACCAGACATCACATTAAAAAACGCTGATGGCGATACAAGTGCTTTGTACGACTTAAATGGCTATCTCGTTTTTGGATACATGGATATGTCTGACAGGATAAGCACCGAAAAAAAGATGGTGGAGTTGGTGCGTATCCAGGATGCTTTTTTTGAAACTAATCCTCCAAAATTTGTGCTGCTGACCGATAGCACCTCGCAACTGCCATTGCAAACACTGGCATCGACCATGGGAATGGCCAAAGGCAACTGCATGGTAGCCCGCCTTAACGGAGTCCGCGCCGATGATTTTCTGACTTGCGGTATAGCCTTAACCAGCCCGCAAGACCACCAGCCACACAATCTTGTACTGGTAGACCCCGCGCACCACATCATGGGCATATACAACGCATTGGAAGTTGAAAAAACAGATTTACTGATTTTGGAGTTAAAAATACTATTGAGTAAAAAATAAAATCTATGGAAGGCAGGGACCTTGTTTTCAAACGCTTTTTTATATTCTTCTCTATTGTTGTTCCCCTGTTGGTGGCCGCATTAGTGTTCATGCCCAAAGGTGACCCCACGCATGTAGCACCATGGATTTATACCCTGCCATTTTTCAATGCCATTATCAATTCGCTCACGGCCATGTTGCTGGTGCTTGGGGTGGTATTCGTGAAATCAGGACGAGTGCAAAGTCACAAAATATCCATGGGTCTGGCCTTTCTGCTCGGATCATTATTTCTGGTTTTCTATGTGATATACCATGGCCATGCCCCTGCCACCAGCTTTGGCGGGATAGGCTGGGTGCGGTATGCCTATTTTTTCCTACTAATCAGCCACATTTTGTTGGCTATGGTGGTGGTTCCGCTCGTATTGATGGCGGTCTATTTTGGGGTATTTCAAAAAATAGAGCAGCACCGTAAAATCGTAAGATATACATTTCCGGTCTGGTTGTATGTTTCCATCACGGGCGTTATCGTTTATATCATGATCAGCCCTTATTATGTACATTAGCAAATGAGTAATATAAAAAAAATAAGCAGGATATTGGCTTTTTCAGCACTTTTCATGCTGTTGAGCCCGGTGAACATTTGGGCACAATGTGCCATGTGCAAAGCATCTGTCGAAACCAATGTGAATGAAGAGGGTATTGGCTTTGCTGCCAAACTCAACACCGGAATTTTGTACCTTTTTGTAATGCCCTATCTCCTTGCTATTGTCATTGGCTATTTTTGGTTTAAAAAAGCAGGGAACACCGCAGAAAATTAGAAGAAGCAGCGCTTAGAAAGCAAAAACTTTCCAGTTTGTAGCCCGGCAAAGTTAATGAGCTTTGCCTCACGGCGATTTGACATACGCTTAGAGGTAGCAGATTTCATGTTATTTCAGGATCATAGCTGCCGCCAGATTTTCCTTCATGTTTTGTATTGAAATGGCAGTGCACGACCCTGGCCTCACTCCCGACTTGTAAGATCAATTAGGTTTTTCAGTAAATTACTCCAGAATTATGATACCGTAACTTATGCCATTCACGCTTATTGCTTTTTTGCTATACCTGCTGGCCATTCTTGTGGTAGGCTTGGCTATGTACCGCCGAAACAAAACCCACGAAGATTTTATCCTTGGAGGCAGATCCATGAATCCATGGGTGGTGGCTTTTTCTGAACGGGCCTCAGGCGAGTCGGCCTGGCTGTTGGTTGGTCTGCCCGGTTTGGGGTATGCAGCGGGCTACATCGGCATGTGGGATGCCATAGGATGTGTGTTGGGCATTGTGTTGTATTGGATCGTGATAGCCGAAAAACTGCGCACGCAATCTGAAGAAAGCGGTTCGATAACATTGCCTGATTTCTTCGCTTCCAAATTCGACACCCTTCAAAAACCCATCCGGCTCACTGCCACATTCATCATTATTTTCTTTTTCACTTTTTACCTGGCGGCACAGTTTAATGGGGCAGGCAAGGTACTCAATGTCACCTTTGGCATCCCCAATCTATATGGCATACTGATTGGCGCCATTGTTATAGTGTTTTACACCATGATGGGAGGCTACCTGGCGGTGGCCTGGACGGATTTGATCCAGGGCATCATCATGATCGGAGCACTGGTCATATTGCCTTTGGTTGGTTTTTTAGAAATCATGGAGCAGCATACCAGCCTGCATGGCGCGCTCAAGGCTGCCGGAGGCGAATATACCCACATCACCGGCGGGCAAACAGGATGGTCAGCGTTTGCCGTAATCGTGAGTGGACTGAGCTGGGGACTGGGCTATATGGGTCAGCCACATTTGCTGACCAGGTTTATGTCTATCGACAATGTGGCCAACATCAGGATCAGTCGGCGCATAGCCTACATTTGGGCAGTCCCCGGGTTTTTTGGTGCTTTAATGATTGGCCTGGTGGGTCTGGTTTACTATGGTCAGGGGGCATTTGACGATGTGGAGTCCGTAATGCCCCAGTTGGCCAATGACCTGCTACCCACCTGGCTGGCGGGCATATTTATATCGGGGGCTATCGCCGCGATGATGTCCACTGCCGACTCGCAATTGCTGGTGATTACTTCTTCGGTTATTGAAGACATCTATCACAAAACGCTGGGAAATAGCACGGTTTCAGAAAAAAAGCTACTCAGGCTCAGCCGAATCATTACCATCGCTGTGGGCGCAGTGGCCTTTTTCATTTCCATTTCGTCGCAAGAGCTGGTTTTTGCCTTGGTATCTTATGCCTGGGCCGGATTGGGGTCTTCATTTGGGCCGACCTTATTGTTGCTATTGTGGTGGAAAAAAACCACCGCAAGCGGTGTGTTGGCTGGTATGGTAGCCGGAACCCTCACCACCATTGTCTGGTCGGGCATGGTCAATTGGGATGCCATGCTTTCAGCCAGATTGATGGCCTGGCTTGTTGCCTTGCTCGTGGTGGTACTTGTGAGCCTGTGGGAAAAAAACTATGAGCGGGTAGGTACAAAATTTAAAAATAAATTCCAGTATAAAATGTAAACGAGCCATCATCAGCTTTACCAGAGGGGCATTGCAAGTCGAATTGTATAATGGACGCATCAATACCTGATTTGTACACAATATATCAATCATAGATTGGTTGTATTAACTTTGGCATCTTCCCTTACGGGAATTAAGTAACGTAGTCATTCACCAACATACTAAAAAATGAAAATCATATCGTTTTTGTTTTCCTTCATTTTGGCAGCCGGATTTTTCGTGCAAGTCAATGCACAGGTTCCCGGAAAGAATTTTCCTGAAATGAACACCTCGACAGCTACGGGCAAGGAAGTTGATTTGCCAGGAGATGTTGCAGGCAAATTTACCTTGCTTGGGCTTGCATTCTCTAAAAAATCTGAAGAAGATCTCAACAGTTGGATGGAGCCCGTGTATTGGAAATTTATCGACAAACCGGAAGGCAAAATCGATCGGCTCTTTGGCAACAGTTCCTACGATGTCAACGTCTATTTTGTGCCCATGTTTACGGGCATCAAAACTGCGGCCACATCCACAGCTAAAAAACAGGCGCTAAAAAAAATGGATGCGCGACTGGTGCCAAGCATACTTTTTTATAAAGGCAGCCTGAAACCCTTTAAAGATGCCTTGGATTTTCAGCAAAAAGATATCCCTTACTTTTTTGTGTTGGACAAGTCGGGCAAAATACTGTATGCCACGTCTGGTAAATACACAGATGATAAGATGGATAAAGTAGAAGAAATACTCCGTGCCGAAAAGTGATTGTCCGACTGTGGTCTGTCTGAAACTAGTATCGAAAATCTATGCTGACATTACGCTGCTGTAAAAGCCACCATTGCAATTATGATATAAGCCTGAGTAATTTGAACGCTCAAAGATGATGAAATACCTGATCGTAACCATTATTTCTGTTTTTGCTTTTTCGTGTGTATCGGGACAAAAGGAGCACGAGCAAGATTTGTCTGTGGACGCTGCGGAGGAAGAGATGGCCAGCGATGGGCA
>JAAUQL010000048.1 GCA_012033595.1 Cyclobacteriaceae bacterium
CCATACATCACTACAATCGACTTTCTAAACACAAAACCCCGATTCCAGCACGCAGTACATGATTTGTACAAGAAAATATCTTAAAATTTGTGTTTTCGATGCCCTTCCGGTGCAAGTTGGGTTAACATGCCAATGTAGCATTGCCTGGCCGGAACACGGAGGCGAAGTAAACAAGAATAAAATGATCGTCACGATGACAATATCCCCGGCAAGCCGCGGTCGTATGAATGCCGCTTTACCGGCAAACAATTGATTTATATCTTTGGAAAGGTGCAAATGCCAAAAAATATAAGCACAATCCTCGTATATTTGGGCGCTTTTTAAAATTACCACATAATTATAGTTTCTATGATTTTTGAGTCAAGAGCATATGCACGTGCCGGTTTGCTTGGCAACCCCTCGGATGGATATTTTGGTAAGACTATTTCTATTTCGGTGAGGAATTTCGGCGCGCATGTATCGCTGTACGAATCACCCGAGTTGCACATAGAACCGCAAGCTGAAGACAAAAATATATTCCGCAATATTTATCAATTGGTCGAAAGCGTGGATCTGACCGGCTACTATGGAGCGATCGCCTGGTAAAAGCAGCGGTTAAGAAGTTTGTCGAATATTGCGACAGTCAATCCATAAAACTGCATAGTCAAAATTTCACCATCCGCTACCGATCATCCATTCCCCGCCAGGTAGGGCTTGCGGGCTCCAGTGCCATAATTACGGCTACCATCAAGGCGCTTATGGCCTTTTATCAAGTAGAAATAAAAGAAGAGCTCATTCCCAAACTGGTGCTTTCTGTAGAAACTGAGGAGCTGGGCATCAATGCAGGTCTTCAAGACAGGGTTATACAAACGTACGAGGGTTGTATGTATATGGATTTTGACAAAAGGTTGATGGAAACCCAGCATCATGGCAAGTATGAACGCCTTGATGTGGCGTTATTGCCCAACCTGTATATCGCCTACAAAGTAAATTTGGGCAAGGTTTCGGGCGCAGTTTTCAATGATGTAAAGGCAAGATTTGAAGAGGGCGATCCTTTGGTTGTAAATACCTTGGCGGAAATTGCCCAGGTAGCCGAAGATGGCAAAAAGGCAATATTGGAGGGCGATCTTGATCAGCTGGCCAAATTGATTAATAAAAACTTTAACCTTCGTGCAAAAATTTTTAATATCAGTGAAAGCAATATGGAACTGGTGAAAACAGCCAGAAAATGCGGAGCTTCAGCCAAATTTACCGGTTCGGGAGGCTCCATAATCGGTACCTACCCCAATGATGAAACCCTGCGCTCGCTTATTATCAATATGCAAAAACTCAACGCACGGGTCATCAAACCATTTATAGTATAAAATTTTATATCCAATGATAAAAAAAGCCGTAATTCCCGCAGCAGGACTGGGAACCAGATTTTTGCCTGCCACCAAAGCACAACCTAAAGAAATGCTTCCTATCATCGATACCCCTACCATCCAATTTGTGGTACAGGAGGCTGTCGATTCCGGAATAGAAGATATTCTGATCATAAGTGGAAGGAACAAACGTGCCATGGAAGATCATTTCGACAGAAATACAGAGTTGGAAGAGCGATTGTCCAAAGAAGAAAAGGATACCTTGTTCAATGAAATCAGGCATATAGCAGACATGGCCAACATTCACTATGTCCGTCAAAAAGAAATACTCGGTTTGGGCGATGCGATTTACTATGCCCGCTTCCATACCGGCAACGAGCCTTTTGCGGTGCTGCTGGGCGATACCATCATCAACTCTGTGATGCCGGTGACACAGCAGCTCATTGATGTATATGAACAGTACCAGGCAACTACCGTGGCCGTAGAGGTGGTGCCTCGCGAAAAAGTATCTCGCTATGGCATTGTGGGAGGCAACAAGCTGAGCGACCACATCATGGAGGTTTTGGAGTTTATCGAAAAGCCAAGCATCGAAGAGGCGCCATCCAACCTGGCCATAGCCGGCAGATACATTCTGACCCCGGAGATATACAAAGCTTTGGAGCAAACCCCCAAAGGCAAAAACAATGAGTTGCAACTTACCGATGCGTTGATGTTGCTTTCTAAAAAAGAAAAGGTGGTGTCGCATACCATCGAAGGCAAGCGATACGATATTGGCAATAAGCTTGACTATCTGAAAACTACAGTAGAATATGCGCTGCGTCGCAAGGAGTTTGCCAAGCCTTTCTATGAATATCTAAAGAAAATAGTTGAGCAAAATCATATTGAGTAAGGTTGGCTTCATATTTCATCGGGTCGGGGCTGGAGATTAGCGCTCTACGGGCACCGAACCCGTACTATAGCAGGCCGGCAATAATTATTTAAACAAAGTGAGGCCGGGGAATGTATAAATTGGCAATAGCAATATTCAGCTCAAAAAGAAGTTGGTTTCTAATAGGGAAATAAACATTTTTGCGGGTAAATTTCTCCTAATCAACATTTACAGCAACTTGAAATACAGCATTTTTCTTCTGGTATTTATTGTTTCGTTGACTGCCAGGTCACAAAATACGGAATATACCATGACCGGGGAATACCAGGGCAAAAATGTGTATGTGCAAAATCCGTTGTCAAGAGACAAAATAAATTTTTGTGCTTCTGAGGTGTACCTCAACGAACAGTTGATCAACACCTCGCCCAAAACCTCGGCATTTGAAATCGACTTGTCAAATCTCGCGGTTGGGGCTTCTGTTTTTATCAAAATAGTACACAAGGAGGGGTGCGTTCCAAAAATCATCAATCCTCAAGTGATCAGGAGTAAAAGCAAATTTCAATTTCTGATTGTCAATGCGGACGCCCAATCCATCAGCTGGTCTACTATGGGAGAACTGCCTTTTGGCAAATTTTTCCTGGAGCAATACCGCAACAAAGCCTGGGTGAATATTTCTACCATCAGTGGCAAGGGATCTTTTGAATCTAATCAATACAGCCTGCCCCCGGCTCATCACAGTGGCGACAATAAATACAGACTAAAACATGTGCAAAACGATGGTAAAATATTCTTCAGTCCGGTGTTCAATTACTTCAGCGATGTAGATCCTGTAAGCTTTTTCCCGACTATGGTTGTGGACAAAATCACGCTTTCGCGCGAGTCGGAATACAAGGTTGTTGATTCATTCGGCAATCAGATCACCCAGGGCAAAGGCAAAGAAATTGATTTGCAGCGCTTAAAGGCGGGACTGTATTTCCTCTATGTCGACAATCGTGAGGAGCGTTTTGTAAAGAAGTGATATCCTTCCGGATTTGAAAATGTGTACGATCGACTGGTATTGCCACGAGTATTTTTCGGTTCATCGTCATAGCTTTCATTTGAGCTCATCATTTGTGTTCATTCTTGCGCGCACCATAGCTGGGCAAAAAAACGACTGTGGCCGGTCTGTCTGAAGGTTTATTCTTTTTCCATGATGTTCTTTGGCAACTGAATTAGCAAAATTGAGCCGGAACACTATTGACCACTTCACCTTGCATGATGCCATTTGCCCCCGATTTCACCATTTTCACCATCATTAGCTGGTTGATGTATTCCGGATCAAAATCTACGGCTACCCTGATATAGTTGTCAGTAAAACCATGAATTTTGCCACCTTCTATGTCTTTTTCAAACAGTACATTGAGCGTTTTACCGACAAACTGATCATAGAAATAGCGACGTTTTTTTTCTGAAAGCGACCTGAGCATTTTCGATCTATTGTTTCGTTCTTTCATCGGTACTATCTCTCCAAGCTCGATTGCCTGGGTGTTGGCCCGTTCAGAATATGTAAAAACATGGAGATAAGAAATGTCTAGCTCGTTTAGAAATCGATAAGTTTCAAGAAAATCTTCATGGCTTTCGCCCGGAAAACCGACGATTACATCTACGCCGATACAGCAATGCGGCATCTCCTTCTTGATGATGGCTACACGGTCTACATACAAGTCGCTCAGATATCTCCTTCGCATTTGTCTGAGCATTTTGTCACTTCCCGACTGCAGGGGGATATGAAAGTGCGGGACAAAAAGCTTTGAATTCGCTACGAAATCGACAATTTCGGGCGTGAGCAAATTGGGTTCGATAGATGAAATGCGGATGCGTTCTATACCCTCTACCAGATCCAGCGCAGTGATCAGGTCAATGAATCTGTCTTGACGCTGGCCATTTCTGATGCCAAAATCACCGGTGTTTACTCCTGTCAGCACTATTTCCTTTACCTCATTGGCGGCAATGTCCCGGGCAGATTTCACTACATTTTCGATGGTATCACTCCTGCTTTTACCTCTGGCCAGTGGTATGGTGCAAAAGGAGCAGGAATAATCGCATCCATCCTGAACCTTCAGGAAAGTTCTGGTGCGGTCATTTAGCGAGTAGGCGTTGTTAAAGGTGGTGGCTTCGGCAATGTCGCTGGCATACACCCGGGTTTTGGGGTGCTTTTCAAATCCATCGAGCAACTCAATTAGCCTGAATTTTTCGGATGCCCCCAATACCGCATCTACGCCGGGGATTTCGGCAATCTCCTGCGGTTTAAGCTGTGCGTAGCAGCCGATAATGATGATGTATGGATCATGGCTGGCTTTTTTTGCTTCTTTCACCACTTGCCTGCATTTTCTGTCGGCATTGTCAGTTACAGAGCAGGTGTTCACCACAATGATATCAGGCGAATCGTAAAATTCAACCTTTTGATAGCTATGTTGCTGAAACATGCGCATGATAGATGAAGTTTCGGAGAAATTGAGCTTGCAACCCAATGTGTAGAACGCAACTTTTTTCATAGCCTGCAAAATTATGAATTTTATAAAAGAAAGTATTGCTATAAGGCCAAATCCAATTTGCTATGTATGGAAAGTGACTTGTATTCTGGTTGCGCCAAACAGGGCTACCCCAAGAAGCGGGAACAGCCTGACTGGCTGTTAACCAATGCCAATCCATATAAGACCATATGAAATATTCAAAAATCCCAAATCTCAACTGACAAATCTCAGTTTCTTTCCATTATCAGAAAATTCATAATCGAAAGCGCCTTTGAGCGTGTGGATTTTGGCTTTTGATCGTTATTCGCTGAGCGCACATTATCGATAGGCTCCAACCAGCATCATCTGATAGCTACTCCTGAAGCAATCGCAGGTAATTGCTGAAATTATCCTGTACCTTCTTGATTTTTGGTGATCGTCGGTCGTATGGCCGCCGCGACATGCGCAGCAGCCTACCGCTGTAGTGTACCTTGCGGTAGCCCAGTAAATGAAGCAGGGAGATCACCTTGTTCCATTGCCTGTTTTTGTCGATAAGGAACGCATCCCTGGCAAATTTCGCCTTATGGATACCCGGTAAAATATTAATGGTTTTGTCAAGTTTCCACTTGCGCGTACGCGATGAGAGTTGAAACCAAAAATCTTTGATTTCCTGCACCAAAAAAAATCCATCGCAGCCCTGATCCTGGTACAAAGGCATAAAGATATGCGCATTGCGGGTGGAAGCGACGGGGCCATGATTATCGTGAGCCAATATTTCCCCTTTGTCCACATGTTGAAAGTTGACATAACCAGCTTTCATGGCGAAATGGTCTGAGTCACTTACGGGATACCTGTATTTTATTTCAAATATTTTACTGCCCCCGGGGTATGTTTTTGAGTAAGGTGAAGGGGTCGTTGTTTCCGGGGATACGCTTTTTACTAATACATTTCAGCTTTGCTAACATTGTCCAAATAAATGCCACATGGTTTTCGACGCTTGACATCGCCTGATGCTGGCCCGCCTCGAACAAAATAGCCGGCAGACCCATTTCGCTAAAGAAACTAAACATCGGGCCGTCAAGCAATTCTTCCAGTCCAAGGATAAGGTGAACAGGAATGCTTTTGATGATCCGGCGGTTTTTGAGGGTATCGCTGATAGAAATAAATGGCATACTATGCGACGAGGTGGTATGCAGATCGAAAATGTAGGTAGGCTGTCCATTGTCCAGGATGGAGACCAACAGCTTGAGGATGTCTATTTTTTCTCTGTATTCGGCGACATAATTTCTTTCTGATGGCGGAATGATGGAGTTAGGATACCAAATCCTGTTAAGGTCTTTATGGATATACCTCGACCCTCCTTTCAGGGCTTTGATATTGCCTGCGATGGCATACATGTTTCCTCTAAAAGACCCGGCGTCTGACTGCAATCGGTCAAGAATATGTTTAAGGGCATAAATTCCGGCAGGTTCGTTGCCGTGAATACCAGCAAAAAAAATAAGGTTTGGGCCTGGTTGTCGGCCATGATGCGAACCTATCAAGCGTTCGATATTTTGTATCGGGGGCGTCAAATGGCTATGTGGTAATTTATCCAACGGTTATCCTTGTCTTTATCGGCAATTGGAAAATAAATTGCCGGATCATGAAAATGCTTCAACATTGTACTCAATTCAGCAGCAAGATCAAAGTCAGGTTCAAATTTCATTTCAAGGGCATACGCCTTGCCGCTCGTAAATGTGCAATATGGCAGACGTTCACCTTCATCGTCATTTCAAATCGCGCAGCAATTTGGCCGAGACTTTTACAAAATGACGGTCTGTGACCATTCCCACAAGTTTTTTATCATCAACCACCAGCAAGCAACTGGTTTTTTTCTCAATCATGGTAGCGACCGAGTCGGAGATACTTGTTTCCGGAGACACCCATACCGGGTTTTTGTTCATCAAGTCTCTGATCCGGCTGTTTTGCTTTTTTTCTTTGTCGCTTTTGCACAAGAAATTAACGAGCAACCCGGCGGTCATGAGGCCCACCAGGTCACCTTTCTCGTTTTCCACTGGGATTTCCCGTACTTGTTTCCAGTCCATAATGTTAGCTACCAGATCTATGAGGTCATCCTCCTTTACGGTCACTATGTCCGTGGTCATGATCTGGTCAATATGCAGATAGTAGTTGAGAAAGTTACCTGCCTCGTCTATGGTGGCCAGGTTCCACTGTGCGATGGGTTTCATTTCCTGTTGCCGGTGGTATATTGCCGCTGTGGTAGCCACCAGGGCCTGATCGCGTGTACCCGTCTTGCGCAGGTTGTTGTATGAGTCTATCATCCATTGCGAGCCGGTTTTTCCCAGGTTTACCCGCTCTTCTACCAGCCCAAGGTAGTGATCAATATCGGGTTTGTCGATATGGGCATTTATCAATCCCTGACGAGCCATCGGAAGCAGTATTTGCAGTATTAATTCCTGTGCAGCGTATTTTTTGTCGTCCATCCACATAAATTTGTTGTCAAGACCGTCGCGGGCTGCTTTCAAAAAATTGGTCTTGGCAGCGTCAAATTCGAACTTATCTGCCAGGTGTCGGTATTCTTTGGGCATAGCAGACATCAAGCCAAACCAAAATGCCGCATTGGCCACCTGATCGGGCAGGGTAGGCCCCGAAGCCAAATATCTGTTTTCGATACGCAGATGAGGCTTGCCGTTGAAAACCCCATAGCAAGGGCGGTTCCATTTATAAATGGTACTATTGTGTACGAGCAGGGCATCCAGGCTGGGTATTTTTCCTTCTTCCAGCAGCTTCATCGAGTTGGTCTTTTCATCATTACTCAGCAAGGTGTCGAAGCGGATAATGTCTTCCTTGAATGCATCAGCAATGGAATCGTGGATCCAGCGACTGCCAAATGATACCCTCGAACTTTGTTCGCGGAGGTGGTCTTTGGATTGCCGGATATCGATGGACTGCTGAAACAAGGCTATGCGTGTCTCGCGCCACAGCCGCTTGCCAAGCAACAGCGGCGAATTGGTAGATGCCGCCAAAACAGGTCCGCTGATCATTTGCGCCCAATTATAATGGTCCACGAACTCAGCAGCTGACACCTGAAAATGGAGTTGGAAGCTGGTATTGCAGCTTTCAAACATCACTGTATCGTGGGTAGTAATCAGTTCGTCGGTGCCACTGATATGAAATTCAAACATGCCATTTCTCAACTTGCTCAAGCTATTGGCCAGGGCATGGTATCGCTCCAGCGGGGTCATGTTCGAAATATTGAGGTCTTTGTTGCGGATGGTTGGCAATATGCCGGTCAGCAATACTTTGGCATTGACATTTTTTAAGGCTGTTTCCACCTTTTTGATGTTTTTGAGCAAATTGGATTGAAGTACCGAAAGACAATTTTTTTCGAAAGGTAAAGGGTCAAGATTGATTTCAAGATTGAATTTAGCCAGTTCAGTGGTGAAGCGTTCGTCTTTGATTAAGGGCAAAATATCGAGAATAATGGGTGCGGGTCGCCAATGCTCATCTACCAGGCATAGCTCCTGCTCAGCACCGATACGCACTATCCCGGATTCTATCATGTCGTGCTCGATCATATGCTCCAGGGCTTTGATGTCGTTGAGCAGATATTTCACGAACCTTTCTTTGTCTTTGCTATTAGAAATGATAGATACAGTTTTAAGACCCATAGTGCCTTGTTGGTGAGTTTGGGTGATAAAATAGCAATAATATCAGAAAAAACGATTAGCGGAAGCGAAAATGAATGATCACTTCCAAAAATCATTGTACGGTATGCTGCACAAGGGGGCTTCATTTTGAGCAACAACCCATTGGGTTTATTTGAGTCGGAGTGGGCTGGGAACAACCTGGTCTAAGCGATGGAGTTCATCGATTTTGCCAGTAAAGGGGTAATATAAGTCGTACTTTTTGATTCGCATGGCATAGTTGATATCTCGCCGGATCGACATCTTGGGCATTTTTGACATATTGTGCTTATTCGGGTGAAACACAGGCATTTGTCCTGCTGTTTCCTGGCCAGGCAAAGTGGTGTCATTTAGTTTTGCTATTTGGTGATTTTCAAGTCGCTGGTGGAATCTTTCTTTGTCGAAGCTGTATTGTTTATTAAATCTTGACTGGGCAAACAGGGTGGTAGTTGAACAAATGAGTACAGCCGCCAATATATATTTTGCGTTCATTTCGTCTTTATTTCAGTGATACAAGGCGTTTTACGCCTGCGTGATTGTATTAAAATTACTCAAATGTCCCGGCAAAATCAACCGCTGTATAAAAAGACGCTGGTGTGGGGTAAAGGAATGGCTCAAAGGCGGATAAAACCCACCGCAATGAATCTGGTGGAAAGCCGGCAAGCGCTCATCCTACATCACAGATTTGATATAGCTCAGGTCATCTGCCATGGCCTTGAGCACCTGGCTTCCGGGAATACTGATTTGTGTGTTGCCGTGATCAGCTCCTCCAAGTGGATATTCAAAATGAATAGAAATCGGGGCTGCTATTGCCAGTTCATTCAATAACTTAAAAAAAACCCTAAAATCGACAGCTCCCTGGCCGAGCGGAACGTTTTGAACCATCCATTTGCCATCCTGTTTTGTCCATTCAAAGTCCTTGATGTCGAGTGTGTGGATGTGTGGTGCCAAAAGTCTGAGCCCCAGGGGCCATGAATTCATTCCTTCCACCATGGCATGCCTTATGTCGTATTGCACGCCCAAATATGGTGAGTTGGCCAATTTGAGTATTTCGTGAACATCCCACACCGGAGATCCTGCAGAAGTGCCGGCATGGTTTTGATAATCTGCGATCAGGTTATACCTGGCGTTGAGCTCAGCAATTTTCGCCATTGCGATGGAAAACTGCCTGATATTTTCGGAAATGGAGATGGAAAGATCGTATTTGAACCAACCCAGGCGATAGAACTTAATGCCCAGATTCGATGCAGTGCTAAGTATGTTTTCAGTATGTTGTTCAGAAGCATCAGTAATGGCCGTGGTGATCATTTTTACTTCCAAACCCTGCTTGTCTGCTGCTTCCACCGCCCTGGGCAAGTCGCGGACTACATGTTGCGGTTGCACATGCCCTTTGGGTCTTACCGTCAGGTCGATGCCATCGTAGCCCAGATCAGACACCATGCTGCTCATTTCGTCATAGCCCACCCAATGCAAATGTTTGGAAAATAAATAGATTTTCCGGGTGATCGGTTTGGGCAATACCCTGCCGGCCAAAGACATGACGGGCTGGCTAATGCCCGCCATAGCTGCGATACCCAACCCGGTTTTCAGAACTTTTCTTCTATGCATCATGTCAGTTGAGAAATAGTATAAAACAAAAGCGGGAAATATTCTGGTCGAATACTCCCCGCTTCACCCATTGGCGACCGTAGTCTCCAATCTGTGCCAGGCTACAGTTATTGTGGCTTTTCATCCAGTTGCCCGGAATCTTAACCGTAGGTTTAAAACCCTTCTTCCAGGCCTTTCGGCTTAGGACGATGAACGCGCGCAATTCTGTGGTTTCCCTTTTCAGACTTCCACCTTCCGGTTTTGGCCCCTTCTTGCTGGTTCTCAGGTTTCTAATCCCTGATCCGGAATTGTACTTCCGGCCTTTTATCTCTTACCTGGTATATTCAAATGTATATGAAATGCCGGGCAGAAGCAAAATAGAACGATCCACTTTCCCACAACTTTTGCACCCGGGCTTGGGGGATATTAAGGCCTTTATTCACGCGCATAGCATGTTATAGACAGACTTATCCACAATACTGAGGTACAATCGGCCCACTTCCCCTTTTTCTCAAGGGGGCATGAGGATTCGTTAAAAGCGTTGTGTAACAAATCGTTTTATCGGTCAATTAGCCGATATTACCAATTATCGGTCAATTGGCCGATATTTTTAATTATCGGCTTTTTGGGTGATATTTACGATTATCGGTTAATTAGCCGATATTTTGAATTATCGGCTTTTTAGGTGATATTTGCGATTATCGGTCGATTGGCCGATATTTAAATTTGTGTAAAATGAAAACAAGCGTGCTCACCGGCGACCTCATCAATTCCCGCTCGATACCGGGCAAAGAATGGATGCCCTTGTTCAAAGAAGCCTTGAATAGATACGGCAGCGAACCCGCTCAGTGGGAAATCTTTCGGGGAGATAGTTTTCAGTTGGAATTGTCGCCTGAAAAGGCCGTAATGGCGGTGCTGCACATCAAAGCCACCATCAAGCAACTGAAGTCGCTCGACGTACGCATAGGCATAGGAATAGGGGAAAAAAACTATAAAGCCAATAAAGTCACCCAATGCAATGGAAGTGCTTTTGTCCATTCGGGCGAAGCATTCGAATCGCTCAAACGGAAGATATTGTCACTGAAATCAGACTGGCCGGAATTTGACGTGGAGATAAACCAATACCTTGATCTGGCCTCTCTGGTGATGAACAATTGGCCGGCCACTTCGGCCATCATCTTTAAGGCAGCACTGGAGCATCCCGGGCTCAACCAGGCGCAATTGGCCGAAAAACTGGGAAAAAGCCAAAGCTCTATCAGCGAGAGCCTGTCCAGGACGGGCTTTGAGGAAATAATGAACATGGAAAAAAGATACCGAGAACTACTCCAAAAGCAATGACCCTACTGATACTTCAACTACTCCTGGCGCATATCCTTGGTGATTTCCTCTTTCAGCCTGCCCGATGGGTAGCGCAAAAGCAGGCAGGGATGCACCGATCCAAATACCTGTACTGGCATATTGGCGTTCACGCCCTCACACTGTTGCTGGCCTTGCGGTTTGACCTGCAATACTGGGCAGGCATCCTGTTTATTTTGATATCGCACTACCTCATAGACCTGATCAGACTAAAACTGACAGGAAGGGTGGGGGACAGGTTGTTGTTCTTTGCCGACCAGGCATTGCACCTGCTGGCCATCACCCTGGTGGTCTATTGGTACGAGCCGTTTCAGCCCGACTTTTCCATGATGTATTCCGGCAAGGTACTGTTGCTGCTCATCTCCGTTTTGCTCCTCACACAGGTAGCGTCTGTGGTGATGAAAACGCTCGTTACCAAGTGGGATTTTGTGGAAGATGAAGCCGGCAATTCGCTCGATAAAGCCGGCAAATACATCGGCATGCTGGAGCGCTTATTTGTCTTCGGCTTCATCGTGTTTCAGCAGTGGCAGGCCATTGGCTTTTTGCTCGCTGCTAAGTCGGTATTCCGCTTTGGCGACCTTACCAAGGCCAAAGACCGCAAGCTCACCGAGTACATCCTCATTGGCACCTTGCTAAGCTTTGGAATGGCCATCATCATCGGTTTGGGGTATGTACATTTTGTCGGAAAGATAGCCGGGTAGCCGGCGTGCGCAAGAGCGCGATACCACGGCGAAACAGGAAAAGAAGGACTTGATAAAATACCGGGGATGCCTGCCTGGCATCGAGGGAGAAGGCGCCGCCAAACAAATAACGTAAGGAAAATCTGCAAATTCCGGGTAAAAATCAGTATTTCAAAAAGATTCAGATCATTTCATTGGAGCCTTCGCCTTGGTTTGCGCCGTCAGGCATCAGCACCTGGTAAATCATCTGGATACTCGTCAGAAATTATGCTACTCCCAGCAAGCATATTTCGCCTTATGCTTGCATGTCCAAGTTCAATATTGTAGTCCGACCGTTCAAATTTATTCGCAATACATATTTTTGAAAAAAACTGTCGTTTTTCTGCTTTTGTGGTTTGATTTCATTGATATTAAATAGAAATTGATGGAAAATCGCAAAAAGGAACATTTTTAGCGGTCATTTTTCACAATTTAACCAATCAAAACAAATGAACCAACATAGAAAACTCTGGGTCGCCTTCATACTGGTGGTCAGCATCTCCTTTGCCGTGTTAGGGTACTACGGCTACGAGATATACCAACAAGCGCCTCCGATACCGGTACAAGTATCCACTCCCGATGGCCAGGTTTTGTTTACCGGGCAAGATATCAAAGACGGACAAAATGTATGGCAAAGCATGGGAGGACAAGAAGTAGGCACTGTTTGGGGTCATGGCGCTTATGTGGCTCCGGACTGGACGGCAGACTGGCTGCACCGCGAGGCTACCTTTATCCTCGACCAATATGCCCAAAAGGATTTTGGCAAGCCATTCGACCAGCTCGACAAAGAAAACAAGGCGGCACTGGAGCAGCGCCTGCAAAGTGAGTTGAGAAACAATACCTACGACCCACAGTCGCAGGTGCTTACCATTTCGCCTATGCGAAAGCAAGCCTATCTGTTTCTCAAAGATTACTATACCTCACTTTTTACCGATGATCCGGCACTTGACCAACTGAGGTCGTACTATGCCATTCCAAAAAATGCCATAAAAGACAAGGAGCGTATGGATCAAATGGCTCAGTTTTTCTTCTGGGCATCGTGGGCTTGTGTCACAGAGCGACCGGGGGAGCGCATTACCTACACCCACAACTGGCCTTCTGATCCACAGATCGGCAACAACCCTACCGGGTCATTGATGTTGTGGACAGGTTTTAGTGTCATCATGTTGTTGGTCGGCATCGGTATTTTGGTTTTCTACCACGCCAAAAATAGCGAAGAAGAGCCTCAGGCACCAAAGGAGGATCCTTTGATGCGACAAAATATCACCCCTTCGATGAAGGCGGTAGAAAAGTACTTCTGGGTGGTGAATCTATTGCTGCTGCTTCAGGTGGTATTTGGTGTGGTCACCGCACACTATGGGGTAGAAGGGGATGGTTTCTATGGTTTTCCCCTGGCCGATGTACTGCCCTATGCAGTCTCCCGAACCTGGCATGTACAGTTGGCCATACTATGGATCGCGACCGCATGGCTGGCCACCGGTTTGTATATTGGCCCATCTTTATTGGGCAAAGATCCAAAATTCCAGAAAATCGGAGTCAACTTTTTGTTTGTGGCGTTGCTCATTATTGTGGTGGGTTCTATGGCCGGCCAATGGATGGGGGTGATGCAAAAACTGGGGCTGGTCGAAAACTTCTGGTTTGGTCATCAGGGCTATGAATATGTGGATTTGGGACGGTTTTGGCAAATATTCCTTTTCGTCGGTTTGTTGATCTGGCTTACCCTCATGGCGAGACCCATTTTGCCTGTACTTCGGCAAAGGACTGAGGAGCGACATTTATTGATACTATTTCTGATTTCCTGTACTGCTATTGCCTTGTTTTACGCTGCCGGACTGATGTGGGGCAGGCAAACCAATCTGGCCATCGCGGAGTATTGGCGCTGGTGGGTCGTACACCTGTGGGTGGAGGGGTTTTTCGAAGTATTTGCCACAGTGGTTGCCGCTTTTCTTTTTACCAGAATGGGGCTGCTTCGCACCAATACAGCCACCTCCAGTGTGATATTTGCGACTGTTATATTTCTTTCAGGCGGTATTTTGGGCACTTTTCACCATTTGTATTTTTCCGGTACACCTACTGCCGTCATGGCGCTCGGTGCCACTTTTAGCGCGCTGGAAGTGGTTCCCCTGGTGATCATTGGTTTTGAGGCCTTTCACAACTATCGCCTCAGCAAGGCTACCGAATGGCTCAAAGACTATAAATGGCCCATTTACTGCCTGCTGTCAGTTTCATTCTGGAACTTTCTCGGTGCGGGTATATTTGGATTTTTAATCAACCCGCCCATCGCCTTATACTACATGCAAGGTCTCAACACTACCGCTGTGCATGGCCACACGGCCTTGTTTGGTGTGTATGGAATGCTGGGTATTGGACTGATGCTATTTGTATTGAGAAATATGTATAGGAATGTGAAGTGGAACGATAAGTTGCTTGCGTTTTCTTTTTGGTCTATCAATGGCGGACTTGTGCTCATGGTGGTGCTCAGCTTGTTACCGGTCGGATTTTTACAAACTGTGGCCAGCGTGAATGTGGGCATGTGGTATGCCCGTTCTGCAGAATTGATGCAGTTGCCCCACATGCACACATTCAAATGGCTGAGGGTGGTTGGTGACACCGTTTTTGCTATAGGAACAGTAACCTTATGTTGGTTTGTTTTCAGTCTTATCAAAACCAAAAAAATGATGCGTGAATAGGGCATCGAACCTATTTTCAACTTCAAAAATCCATGTTTGCGAACCATTGCGGCATGGATTTTTTCTTTTTTTAGAATAGAGGTATATGCAGGTTTACTTCATTAAATGAAGTGTGATTTGTGAAATGCCATCCTTGCATCAGGAACTACCCTCAGATATTGATTTGAAAAATGGCTGGCACAGCGTCTGTGTTTTCATCACTACATCTACGGGTAGGTGCTTGTACCAGGTCGATGCATATGGCAGAATTCGTGGTTTTTTCTGCGCATGCGGAAAAAGTCAATGTGTCTATCAAAAGCAGGATGGTTCTAATCATTTCTTTGAGTCGTCCTTCTGGTTTTAGCATAAAAATCCCTTTGTTCTCCTTGTGAAAACATTGTACCTGACCATCCGTTTTTTAGGGTTCACATCGATGCGGGGTCATTCCTCTTTAGCTCAAGGATGGTGTGCGGCAATCGCCCCATTTGGCATTCCGGGTTAACAGCGCCCCCCACTAAGGCCATTTAGCCTTCGTCGGGCTTTGCTTTTGCACGATGCCATTTTTTTATTCAAAATACAGCCGATAGTCATGAAGATATTCAGCGATCTCATTTACATTGTCCATGTATGTATCGACGCCCAACCGTGATATTTTGCCCTTTAGCGGTATCAGGTAGTTGTGCAACTGTTCATGTGCTTCGCCTGTCATGGTGCATTGCTGGAAGATCATCTTAAATTCATTTTCCAGTTTTTCTTTTAGCAGGGAGATATCATCTCCGCTTTTGTAAGCTTCCACCTGACCTATCATGGCATCAATCCCCTGGGTTGTTTCCGGATTGGCTGTCCACTTTTTGCCATCATTTAGCTCAACAGCATGGGCACCGTCGCTGCTGTGGTGTGGAATGCCCACCTCAGCAGCCGGCAAGGCTTCACTATTCCTGGCTTTTTCGGAGGGACTTTTGCAGGCAAACATCAGGCTCAGCGCAGCAGTGCACATATAAATGCTTCTAATTTTCATAATAAGACTGTTTTTTGTTTGTATTAACTTTCCACGAAAATAGGGTAAAAACAAGGGTAAGGACAATGCGGAACAACATGGCATAAATTGTTTTGGTTTCGTAGTTTCCTCCCTGGTAGATAAGTATAACCAGGGCGGCAAAACTGATGATCAGGATCAACAGCACTACAGCCAATACTATAGTCGTCCATTTTGCCCTTTTCAGAAATCCCCAAGCAGACAAGAGGTAGCCAAGAGCACTGAAAAAGTTGGCCCAGACAATAAATTCCACATATTCACCTTCTAACACTCTGATACCAAACAAGTCGAGAAGTACAGAAGTGGTCATAAAAAGCGTCATTAGTCCGAACACAGCCAAGACAATGGCAACTATTTTTTGAGCAAGGGAAGTCTTAGATTTTTTTATTGGTGCATTCATAAAGTGCAAGTTATTAAATTATCCTTTTTTCAATGGTCAATTCATTGTGAATTTGGAGGCTTCCATGGCAGACTTCCAATTTAGCCCTGGTGGTTTGCCGAAAGCTGTCACGCTGAGTTTATTATTTATTGATCAGAATAGAATATGACCCCATTTCAGGCCGGGTTCATTTCATCGGCTACCCCGGACGGTTTTATCTCACCCATTCAGGTCACTAATAAAAATGCGTGATGATAGGCTTTTGCAGCAAAGCAGGGTTTGTGTAATGTGGGGTTATCAGTGCGAAAAGCGGCAAATTGAAGTGTTTCCGGGGAGCTTTTAGGGAGAATGTGCCACCTATAGATTGGGATTTCGGCAATCACAATTATGCAAGATGGATTGATGAGCAAGCATGTTTATCGGCTCATTCAAAAAACCAGACCGCTTTTTTTCGTCATTTGCTCAGGCAAATAAGAATGTTGCGTTTCAATTTTTTTTGGCAATAATTTTTACTTTTACTGCACCAAAATAAAACTACTCTTGGCAAGGCGCTACTTCGATATTGCTTCAGCAGTTCATGCTATCATTCATTCTGATGATAAAAATGCATTCGAATTTTTGTTCGATCATTTTTATGTTTCGCTTATACGCGTGGCCACCTACTATCTTAAAAAGGAAGCCTTAGCAGAGGATGCAGTAGCGGAGGTTTTCTTAAAATTGTGGGAAAGCAGACACAAAATCCACAAGATTGAAAATCTGGAAAAGTATCTGATGGTTATGTGCAAAAATCAGTGTTTGTACACCATCAGATCCACAAAGAAAGTAGAATACAATGAAGAGTTGATGGATTTTCACCAACAAATTATCTTAGACAGCCCGGAGTCTGGCATCATTTCGCAAGAATTTATTTCTTTTTTCAACAAAACCATCCACGAACTTCCTCCAAAATGCCAGGTAATTTTTTTGATGGTGAAAGAAGATGGCATGAAATACAAGGAGGTAGCCTCAGTGTTGAGTATTTCAATAAAAACGGTTGAAAATCAAATGACCAAAGCCATCGCTCACTGCCGCAAAAGTCTCCGCTTGTTTCAAGACTACCACAAGCAAATAGATCAGTCTGAAAAAAAATAGAAATTGCTCATAGGGGTATTTCGATTCATGTGCATCCTTAGTGCAAATGCAATTTTTTTAGAGCGATTTTTAGATGATCAATACCCAAATTGAGAGCATAATTTCCAGATACCTGTCGGGGGAGGCCACACCTGCTGAGCAGGACGATTTTAGAAAATGGATACTTTCTGACGCCAGGAATAGAGAGGAATTTGACAAACTGGCCTCGATTTACCAACAGACGAAATCCCGTGTGTCGGCCAGCCAGAAAGAGCGCGTCCTTGGCAAACTTCAGGATAAAATCGCCCAAAGCGATTCGCGCAACATACACAGACATCACCGGCACACACCCTGGGTAAAAATTGCCCTTGGAGCCGCTGCAGTGTTGCTAGCCATCTTTTCAGTAGGATATTTGTATTTTTTAAACTACCCCGGACCAGATTCTAATTCTGCTGTAGCCAGTGCTTTGATGATAAAGACCAATCCTATTGGTCAAAAATCAAAAATATTTTTGCCCGATGGTTCCATTGTTTGGCTCAACTCGGCCTCCACCCTTAGCTACGAAAAAGAGTTCAATGATTCGATACGGTATCTCAAGTTAGAAGGCGAAGCATTTTTCGAAGTTCAGAAGGACGCCTCGAGGCCCTTTGTGGTGCAAAGTGGACAGGTATCGACTACCGCATTGGGAACTGCCTTCAATATACAAGCTTATCACAACGAGGCCATGGTCGTTTCTTTGGTGAGAGGCAGTGTAAATGTGGCACTGGAAAGCCAAAAGAGCGAGCGTGGTGTGGTACTCACCCAGGGCCAGGGAGTCAGGTACGACCCCGATGATGCCAACAAGTCGTTGCAGATGATCAGCATCGATATTCTATCGGTAAACAGTTGGAAAGACGGACAATTGCGACTAAAAAACGCATCCTTGCCCAACACTATCACCATGCTGCAAAGGTGGTATGGAATTGAGATACATTGTATCAATGAGCCTTCAGGTAGCTGGAACGTTAACGGTACTTTCGACAACGAATACCTTGAAAATGTGCTCAATGCATTGAGCTTTTCTTATGGATTTGATTATACAATTAATGGTAAAAATGTGGATATAAAATTTAAATAGAGCTGCCTATGAAAAAAGAATAAACACAAAAAAACCGGTGAAAAAAATCCACCGGTTGGTAATCGGCGCTAAGCGAGTGACAGATTTGGCGGTTTGCAACTCGCGTCTAGCAAATTGTTTAAGTATTTTTTAATCACCTAAACTCAACAAATATATGAAATTTAAACTATTACGATACGTAATTATGCTATCGAAATCTGCACTCAGGATATGGGTTGTACAGCTGCTTTGTATAAGCCTGGCCCTAGGAAGTGACGGCAACGCACAGAGCGCTGTCAGCGTGAAGAAAACCAAAATTGAGGTTGGTTTTCAAAATGCAAAACTTCCTGATGTTCTCTCCAAAATAGAGAGTGAAACCACCTACAAATTCATTTACGATGCCAAAGACCTGGGCGAAAAACCCACTTTTAGCATTTCGAATAAAACACGAACCGTTGCGGATTTGCTTATTGAAATTTCTAAATCATGCGATCTGTATTTTAAGCAAGTCAACAACAACATTAGTGTGAAACAAGGCAAAGTGGCCGGTATGCAAGGTGAAAGCCTGCAAGTGATCATTGACGGAATAGAAGTGACGGGCAAGGTGATTTCCGGTGAAGACAACACCGGCATTCCCGGTGTCAATATTGTGCTGAAAGGCACCTCGATAGGTACCATCACAGATGTGAACGGCAATTACACCATAGAAGTGCCTGGCGCCGATGCGACACTGGTTTTTAGTTCTGTCGGATATCGGACTCAGGAAGTGCAAGTCAATAACAAGGGGGTGATTGATGTGGTGCTCAATGCCGACGTTACTGCCCTGGATGAAATTGTGGTGATAGGCTATGGCGAGCAAAGGAAAGCAAGCGTAGTGGGCTCCATCGTGCAGACTTCCGGTGAGCAACTCATGCAATCTGGCGGGGTTAGTACCATCGGGCAGGCGCTCTCGGGCAGGCTTCCTGGGGTCATCACGGTGATGTCGAGTGGAAGACCCGGTGCTGAAGCACCTCAAATTTTTATTCGCGGACAAAGCACATGGAATGGTGGCGGTCAGCCTTTGATTTTGGTTGATGGTATAGAACGTAGCATGAATGATATCGATATCAACGAAGTGGAAAATATATCGGTGCTCAAAGATGCTTCGGCAACAGCTGTATATGGAGTAAAGGGCGCCAATGGGGTAATTTTGATCACCACCAAACGGGGCAAATCGGGTAAGACTCAACTATCGATTTCAGCAAACTCTACGGTAAAAACACCTTCGAAACTGCCGGACAAATACGATGCTTTCGACGGTTACGGTGTGGTAAATGAGGCCATAGTCCGCGAAGTGGCCATGAAAGAAGAGAGCTGGCAGGATTTTGTTCCAGAAGAAGAAAGATACAAATACCGGTTTCCGGCCAACCAATATGAAAGAGAACGCTACCCAAACCCACTGTGGAAAGATTTGGTGTTGAAGGACTATGCCATGGATCACCGGGTCAACTTATCTGTTCGGGGTGGTACCGACTTTGCCAAATATTTTGGGTCCTTGTCGTATCAGCATGTAGGAGATATCTTTAATGCCGGCAAATTTGACAATGGGCGCGATTATACTACCCGCTTCGACTACAACAGGTACAACTACAGAAGCAACCTCGATTTTGACCTTACTAAAACCACCAAGTTTTCGGTAAACCTTGCAGGGTACTACGGGGTGCAAAACGGCAACGCCGGCGATATGCGCCTCATCAACTCTGCGGTTTATATACAGCCTCCGGGGCTCTACTATCCGCTACACGAAGATGGCACCTATGGCGATGCCAATACCAACATTTGGGATCATACCAACCCGGTGATGGTCATGACCACTAAAGGCTCTACCAAAGAACACCGGATACAGGTAAATAGTGATTTTGCCCTGGAGCAAAAGCTCGATTTCATTACTCCGGGTCTAAAGTTTAGAGGATCCATTTCTTATGACAACAACTGGAAGGGCAATTCGGGGATTTCCGAGCCCAACCCGGGTGGTATAGACAATGTGATCAAAAAAGTATATCTGGATAATGGTGACGAACTCCTCATCACGCCTGCAGGCACCAATCAGTATGACTTCGTGTTGATGCCCTGGAGCAGAAATGCTTTTTCTATTTTAGATAGCGACACCGAAAGAAGGCTGTTTTACATGTTTCAGTTCAACTATGACAGAACCTTCGGCGACAAGCATAATGTAAGTGTATTGGCGTTGATGAACAGGGAAAAATACGCCTATGGGTCTATGTTTCCGCGTTACCGTGAAGATTGGGTAGGCAGGTTCACCTACAACTACGACTATCGCTATTTTATCGATATCAATGGCGCATACAACGGCTCTGAGCAATTTGGTCCTGGTTATCGTTTTGACCTTTTCCCTTCTATTGCACTGGGTTGGACGGTTTCTAATGAAAGTTTTATGGATGGTGCTACCTGGCTCGACAATTTGAAATTCAGAGGATCTTACGGAATAGTCGGTGACGATAGAGTGAGCAACAAAAGATGGTTGTACATTACCCAGTGGGCATCGGGAGGCAGCGCATTTATGGCTACTCAAAATGTGTGGGGCGCCAGATCACCCTATACCTTTTTCAAGGAAGATGTAATAGGAAACCCGGATTTGCATTGGGAAACATCCACAAAAGCCAACTATGGCCTCGACATGGCGGTATTCAATAATCTCATCACCCTTGAGGCAGATTATTTTACCGAACAGCGAAATGATATTCTAATCGCAGGCAATGAACAGGCTGTTCCAGACCATGCGGGTATCAGGGCGCCTGAGGCAAATCTTGGACGAACAGAAGTTAGTGGTTTTGAAATAAGTGTAGGGGTGAATCATTACATCAATCCAAAGCTAAAAGTTTGGGCAAACCTCAACTACGCCAAAGCCAAAGATAAAATTCTATTCAAAGCAGAACCTGAGCTTCGCGAAGCACATCTCAAAGAAGAAAATTACGCGATTGGCTTGCCAAAATTGAGCATCAACGATTATCTGATGACCAGTTGGAACGATGTGTATATGTCAGTGCCATTTGAAACAGATCAAGAATTGAGAAGACCAGGCTATTACGATTTGGTGGACTTCAACGCCGATGGCATTCATCAGGATAATTTCGACAGGGCTCCCTACGGGTATCCGGAACGACCGCAAGATTCATGGAATGTGAGCCTGGGTACCGAATACAAGGGATTTAGCATAATGATACAATTTTATGGCGCATTCAATGCGACCAAAAACCTGACCACATGGGATTTTCATAATCAGACGGCACTATTTTTCGATCACTACAGCGACTATTGGTCGATAGACAATCCCGAAGGAGAATACATTCTTCCAGGTTGGAGAGCGGGTGGTGCTACCGATGCTACAAGGCATTGGTTTGATGCCTCTTACGTGCGGCTCAAAACAGCCGAAATCGCCTACAGTTTGCCAAAACATGTTAGTGGGCGAATGGGAATCGCTGACATCCGGTTTTTTGTGAATGGCAACAACCTCTTTTTGTGGTCTCACCTGCCAGACGACAGGGAAGTAAATGGAGACAACGAAGCCAGTTCCAGAGGAGATTATCCAACATTTAGGCGTGTCAACGTCGGCTTCAATGTCAACTTCTAAAGCATAACATTATGAAAAAATATATAGCAGTTATTTTTATAGCAGCTTCACTATTTGTGTTTAGTGGTTGCGAAGATTATTTGGACAAATCGATCGAAACAGATTTGGCTATTGACGATGTATTCAAAAACTTTGTTAATGCCCAGGGTTTTGTAGAGGAGATGTACGCGCAAATGGTGGATTATGGTACCGCCATGCACTGGCAGTCTTATATGTGCCTGGGCGAAGATGCCGTGGGCAGTGATACCTGGATGTTTGACTACCGGATAGACGAAGGTAGATACTGGAGCTGGGATCAAAACGATGGAATGGGAACGATTTTTTATCTGAACCGACCCTGGAACAATCCTCCACATCCCAATACCAATGCCGAATTGCCTTTTGAACGAAGCGGTATTTGGAATAGTAGCTGGCCTGGCATTCGCAAAGCAAATATTGTTATTGCCAATGTCGATGAATTAATGGTAGATGCCACCCAGGACGAGAGGAATGTCATTCTTGGGCAGGCGTATTTTTTTAGGGCATTTTTTCATCATGAATTGATGAAGTTTTGGGGTCCTCTGCCGTACATCACCGAAGTATTGGATGCGACCAATTGGCAAATACCCAGACCAAAAACCTGGAACGAAAACGTAGAATTGTTTAAAAGTGATCTCAAAAAGGCAGCTGAACTTCTGCCGGTTGATTGGAATGAAATGGCGTATGGCCAAAAATCATTAAATGACAATCAATTCAGGATCACCAAAGGGGCGGCATGGGGTCTGCTGGGCAAGCACCTCCTTTTTGCAGCCAGTCCGCTGATGAAGGGTTCCAAAGACCCTTATGACTACGACAAGCAACTGTGCATCGAGGCAGTAGATGCATTTAATGAGCTGTTTAAAATAGCAAAAACCGGAAGGTATGAATTGGCAGCGTGGAATAATTATGAAGAGGTATTCTATGGTTTCAACTACAACTATCCTTTGGGCAAAGAAATGATCTTTAGCCAGCCGGGTACTGTGGCATGGTTTCCACGTTTTCTGGCGATGGCGTTTCAGTTAGCAACACACGACAACCAGAGTAATATGCACTCCCCCACACACAATTACATTCATAATTATTTTGGGATGAACGACGGGCTGGCATGTGAGGATAGTCCGCTCTACGATGCCAGCAAACCTTTTGAAAACAGAGATTCTCGTTTTTATAAATGGATTGTGGTTGATGGAGATCAATTGATCGAAAATCTAGGTGCTGCTACCGGCGACAATGAAAAGCACCGCTATGCTCAGTTTTATGATGGAGGAGCGCATCGCAGACCCACCACCAATGTTGGCACTCAAACAGGATACCTGGTTAAAAAGTGGTACCCCCGTTCTTTCAATAAATTCGACAATAGAATTGATGGAATGATGCCCTTCAGATTGCACATGCGCTATACCGATGTTTATTTGATGTTTGCCGAAGCTGCGGCTATTGCCTATGGCCCGGATGCATCGACCCCTGCAGGTATGTCATCGGCAGATGCCATCAATGCACTGAGAGATCGTGCCGGTATGCCACATGTACAAGCTATCTACCTGGCCAACCCACAAAAATATATGGATGAAGTCAGGCGGGAAAGGGCCGTAGAACTCAGCTATGAAGGCCATCGATGGATGGATGTGCGTAGATGGAGGTTGGGTGAAGACATGAAGTATAAGCTGAAAACGGGCTTGAGGTTCGACAAAGACCATACCTACTTCAAAGAAGAGGTGATCAGAACCAAGGTGTTTGATGAGCGGCACTATTGGCTGCCTTTGCCACAGGGCTATACAGAATTGTATCCTGGTTTCGACCAAAACCCCGGCTGGTAATGCAAGAGCCACCACGCTTTTGCGATTTCTTAAACTACATTCAGAAGACAATGAAGAATATAAAAAACATATTTAGAATAGCCTGTTTGATGTCCGCCACACTATGCATACTGATATTGACAGCACGTGCGCAATCGGATAAGGGCACAGATAAAATCAAAGTATCTACCATAGTGGTAGATGAGCAGGGTGACCCGGTCGTCGGAGCAGCTGTGTACAATGCTGCCGGGAGCTTTGCGGTAACCAATGAAGATGGGGGTTTCGAATTGGAGACACCCTCAGGCGCCACGCTGGTCATCGAAAAAGATGGCTATGCTTCTCAAACCTTAGAAGTGGCTGATCTTGCAGAACAATTGACTATGCCCAAGTTGGGTCTGTTGCTGTCAGAACAGGATTTGGTAAATGTCGGATTTTCCTATAAAAAGAAGCGCGACATTGTAGGTGCGGTAACTACCATTACCCCAAGTGAATTTATGAAATACGATAACACCCAGTGGGCCTTTGATGCCATCAACGGCAGGCTGACAGGCGTAATCGGCAGCCAAAACGTAAGGGGGTTGGGAGACGCTATGATCGTGGTAGATGGAATTCCCGGACGATTTTTGGATATCCTCAATATGGAGGAAATAGAAGAAATCACCGTGCTCAAAGATGCCAATGCCGCAGCTATGTATGGCGCCATGGGTAGAAATGGCGTCATCGTGATCACCACCAAAAGAGGCAAAGCGCATCATAAAGACGTGAATGTAAACGTGAACTATGGGGTGAAAGATCCTATTTCTTTTCCCAAATTTCTCGGTTCTGCAGATTACATGACCTTGTTCAATGAGGCCAGAGCCAATGATGGTACTTTGCCACAGTTTACCGAAGAACAAATTGAAAACTACCGGTTTGGTGATAAGATCCGGTATCCGGATATTGACTATTATTCATCGGAATATATAAAACCAAGGACGAGCTTCGCCAATGTGCTAGCCGATTTTACCGGTGGCAGCGAAAATACCCAGTACTATGTGAGTCTCGGATACAAAAGGGATGGTTCTATCATCAATCTAAATCCGGATGTCAACGCCGGCGGAAACCAGTTTAATGTCCGTGGCAACATCGACTTTAAAGTAAACGACTGGATAAAAAGTAGCATAGATATAGTGTCGGTACTTTTCGAAGAAAAGAGTGCCTTATCAAATATCCTTAGCGCCGGAACCACCCGAAAACCCTATACCTTTTCCCCCTTGCTTCCTCTGTCGTATTTTGATACTGTTGGCAATAAGACCCTGCAGGGACAGCTAAAAGCTGCCAATTTGTATGACAACAGCGTTTTGGGGGTTTCAAACGCCTTTAGAGACAACACCCCGATCGCATCAGCCTATGCAGGTGGCTACCAGAAGAATAGCTGGAAAATGACTCAATTCAATAATGCCATCGATTTTGATCTTGGTGGTATTGCGGAAGGTTTATCTGCCAAAACCTATTTGAGTTTTGACTTTTATAACTATCAAAACACAGCTGTCCGCAATGAATATTCCTTGTACGAACCAACATGGGCAGCCGATGATGATAAAATCATTGGTCTTACCCAATATGGCCGCGATAGAAAAGACCAGGTTGAAAATATTTCTAATCCACTTTTTGTCAGACGAATGGGTTTCTATGGCACCATTAACTATGACAAGCAAATTGGTGAAAACCATCGATTGAATCTCGCTGTTTTGGGGTTTGCCAATAGCACCCAAATCAAAAATGTGACCCAGGTAGATAGGTTCAGCCACCTCGGATGGCAGTTGGGCTATACCTACAAAGACAAGCTGATGGCCGACTTTAGTGGCTCTTATGTTCATTCCATCAAGCTCCCAGACGGAAACAGAAACGGGCTTTCACCCACGTTGGCATTGGCCTATGTACTGAGCGAAGAGGCTTTTATGCAAGGTGTGGGCTGGCTCGATTACCTCAAAATTCGAGGATCAGCTGGCAGAATATACTCTGATATTGGTATAAGCGGCTATTATCTTTATGATGAACTCTATGACTACAACAGCGACTCCAGAAGATACTATGAATGGGGTGATGCCTATGTAAGCCGCGAAACACTGGTAGATCACGGACGCAATTTCGATTTCGATTTCGAAGAGCGTCTGGACTTCAATATAGGCTTAGAAGCCTTTGCATTTAATAAGTTGTGGGTGGAATGGAACATGTTCAGGTCGGATATAGCCAACCAGCAAACCAGGTTGTACGCTCAATATCCAAGTTTCTACACGCCTTTTATTCCTTACAGCAACTACAATACCGACAGATACAGCGGTACAGAGCTTGGGATTACCTATAAGGAATATGTCGGAGAGTTGGCCATAACCTTAGGCGGCAGGTTTATGTACACCATGTCTCAACGAACCAAAGTAGATGAGATTTACGAAAATGACTATCAAAACCGCCAGGGAACCTTAGTCACAGCCCTCTGGGGACTGGAAGATAGAGGCTTCTATTCGCAAAGCGATTTCGATGCCAATGGCAAACTTATAGAAAGTCTGCCCCAACCTGCTTGGAGTAAAGTACAGCCTGGCGATATCAAATACATAGACCAAAACAAGGACGGTCAGGTAAATGACCAGGATATGGTAACTATTGGAGATTGGAGACATCCGGTAAGTTACGGTGCAGACATGAAACTGGAATACAAAAACTTCACGTTGTTTGCGTTATTTACAGGTATGGCAGGAGGAGATGCCCTCACCTCAGGCGATTACTTTTGGGTAGATGGACAAGATAAATATTCAGAGGTAGTGCTGGACAGATGGACTCCCGAAACCGCTTCGACCGCTACGTTTCCCAGACTCACTTCAGGCGCAAGCACCAACAATTTCAGGAATTCCACTTTCTGGTTATACGACAATTCCTATTTCAAAATCCAGCGGGCACAGTTAACTTACCTGATCCCCCAGAAAACGGCAAGCAAAATATTGATGAAAAGCCTGAGACTGTATGTGGCCGGATCTAATCTGTTGGAGATAAGCCAAAATGCCGATCTGCGTCAATTAAATATTGGTGGTCAGCCGCAGTACAGATACTATTCAGTGGGTCTAAGGGCTATGTTTTAATTAAAAAAAAACGAAGAAAATTATGAAAAGCATATTTCAATATATTTTTATAGGTCTGCTGGTCTTCATGTCATTTGGCTGTGAAGACTACCTGGAGCCGCTGGATGAGAATCTTTCATCAGAAGACCGACTGCTATTTGACCCGGCATTTGCCGAAGGGGTGTTATTGAATTCCTATATCGAAATGTTCGATTATTTTGGGATGGGCAATGTCAATACCGATGATGCCGTAGCCAACAATTTGGATAATTTCAACAGACGAATGGCCATTGGCGAGTGGAGGGCAGACAACAACCCCATGAGTAGGTGGAACAAATATGAATCTGTATTCTTTATCAACAGATTTATCAGCTCTATCGATAATGTACAGTGGAAAAGAGATGAAGTCACCAATGAGCTGTTTAAAATGAGGCTGAGCGGGGAGGCTTATGCCATGCGTGCAATATTCCATTACTTTATTCTTCAGGCACATGCTGGCAAATCCGATGGAGGTGAATTGCTGGGAATTCCCTATTACGATGTATTTATTCCGACAGATGGCGATTTCAACCTCCCCCGACTGACTTTTCAGCAAACCCTGGACAGGATCGATGAAGATTTGAACGCAGCCTTGGAGCTACTGCCGCTCGATTATTCCGATAGCCCCGATGCTGTACCTCCCCACTATCAATCCTATAGTTTCGATACCTATAAGTTTGTATTTGGTGCCCTGAACAAAGGCAGAGTTGATGGCCGGTGTGTGAAAGCTTTTCAAGCAAAATTGTATTTGCTGGCCGCAAGTCCGGCATATCTCAATGGAGCAGGATATTGGGAGAAAGCTGCTGAAAAAGCAGCGGCCATTCTTGCCGACAAAGGTGGCTTGTCTTACCTCGATCCGCTTGGAGGTGTGTACTATGCGCAAAATGAAGCAACTATGCTTTCTTTAAAAGAATTGATGTGGCGCGGTTCGGTTTATACAGGGGCATGGGTCGAAGAAGCGCAATTGCCTCCGTCGCTCAACGGCAGGGCAGAAACCAACCCCACTCAGGATTTAGTGGATGCTTTCCCGATGGCAGACGGCACCCCAATTGGTATGTCCACAGCATATGACCCAAATATGCCTTATACCGCCAGAGACCCGCGTCTTGCCAGGTATATCCTCTACAATGGCAACGAGATCGGCGGCAGGGTAATTTACACCGGCAAAGGCGCAGGTATAAATACTGTTGACTCAATAGCCAGTTTGTCAACACGCTCAGGTTACTATCTCAAAAAATTGTTGCAGCCCAATGTAGTGATTTCTAATGACGGTACGGTCACCTCGGTACCACGCACAAATGTGTTTTTGCGCTATACCGATATCTTTCTGGTATTGGCAGAGGCAGCTAATGAAGCAGGAGGGCCTGATTTTACCGTAGAGGGGATGTCTGCCAGAAATATTCTTGCTGCCATCCGCCAACGTGCAGGTATCACCGGCGATAGCTATCTGGCTTCGATCAGCAGTAAAGAGGAGATGAGAAATTTGATTCAGAACGAACGGAGAATAGAGCTGTGCTTCGAGGGACAAAGATTTTGGGATATGAGACGATGGGAACTTGACCTCAATGAGTCGCTGCAAGGCATATATCATAATGGCTCTTCGTACCAATATTTCAAGGTTGAAGACAGGGTATATCCCCCTCATGGAATCTATGGTCCAATTCCCTATCTAGAGACGATAAAGTTTAATGCGTTGAAGCAAAACGCGGGTTGGTAACACCAGTATCTAAAAGAACATGAATATGAAAAATATAATTAAAATAGCATTCATCATTGTGGCAGGCATACTCGTAGCCTGCAACAATCAGGAGCCGGTTTTTCCTGACTATTACTATACTTCTGTCTATTTTCCCATTCAATATCCAGCCCGAACGCTGATACTTGGTGAATATTCAGAAGGCGACAATTCAATGGACTTGGAGGGTAGATTTGAAATCGGCGTCACTATGTCCGGGGTATATTCCAATAAGGTGGACAGAAAGGTATATTTTGAAATCGACAACAGCCTGCTCGACAACGTGGCCAATGTTAGAGCCCTGCCTGCTACCCACTATACCTTAGAGCTTGCCAGTCCGGTTACTATTCCGGCAGGTAGCATGAAAGGCCGCATTACCGTGCAACTGACGGAGGCATTTTTCAATGATACGCTCGCGATTGCGCCGGTAAAAAATACGAATTATGTGATTCCGCTGGTAATAACGCAAATCGAAAACCTGGATTCGCTTTTGTCGGGCATTCCGGCGGTGCAATCGCCGCGTGTGCATGCCATTGAAGATTGGGAAGCACTTCCCCAGGATTTTACCATGTACGGCATCAAGTATATGAATGAATATCATGGCCATTATCTGAGAAGGGGCGTGGACGTAATGACAAAGTCAAGTGGAGAAACCGTAAGTTCGACCTATCATGCCGACTATGTGGTAAGGGATGAATTGGTTATGTTGACTACCTCCGGTCGCAATAAAGTGATGTACGAAAACATGGTGAGAAGAGGCACAGAAGGTAGCCCCGGAAACGTAAAGATGGAGCTTAATTTCAGCGATGGCAATACGGGTTCTATCTCTGGAGTGAGAGACGGCCAATACAATGTTTCGGGAGTTGGCAAGTTTGTGCCCGATGGCGACGAATGGGGAGGCAAGGCTCAGGATGTCATTTATCTGGATTATTCTTATACTGATGTTGCCAACAGCGAAACCCACGCTGTGAAAGATACACTCGTGATAAGAGACCGGGCAGCGATATTTGAGGAATACAGCGTAGCGCTTTTCGACTAGTTCTAATTTTTAAAAAAGTTACGAACATGAAAAATTTTATAACGAACAAACTTGTCTTCAGGTACGGCATATTGCTGGCTGGTTTTGCATTGCTTTTTATAAGTTCTTGCAATGATGAAAGTGATGAAATAGGAAGTGCAGCCAGCATGTCCATGAAAACCATGCCCAAAGTGCACTATGTGATCGGCGAGACGCTGGATCTTTCCAGCATGGTGATAACAGAAGGTCAGGGTAGCGCGGCAAAAGATATCCCTTACGCATCGTTTGCCAGCGAAGGGATAATCTGCGAACCCGAAAATGGAACGACACTGACTTTTGATCATGAGTCGCTGATTGTAAAAAATACGAAAACAGGCGCAGGATTGACGCAGGACATAGACGTGACCAACAGCATAGCCGCTATGGTGGTGAAAACTCCTCCTTTGACCGATTATTTCACAGGTGAGTTACTCGATTTAACCGGGCTGGTGGTTGAGGCAACTTTAGAAAACGGCAATAAGATAGATATACCGTTGGATGAACTGGGGCAGCGCTACACGGTGACCCCGCCTCACGGCCAGGTGCTTGCAGCATCCAATGATCAGGTCAAAATCACCCACATTGCCACCAACGTGAGCACCATGTTGCCCTTATCTGTAACTGACTTCATTCCTACCTCGGCAATGGTAGTGAGCGGACCGGCTAAATCAAGCTATAATATCGGTGAAAAGATGGCTTTGGATGGGTTGGTAGTGAAATATGAAACAACTGCCGGAATTACCAAAGAAATAGCCGCAGCCAATTTCGATCTGTATGGAATAAGTACAAGCCCGGCAGACAAAGCCCTGGTTGGGGTCTCGACATCTGCGATACAGATCGTACATCAGGCAACTGGGGTCAATACCTTCTTCGATTTAGAGGTCATTCCGCTGGAGATTACCGCCATGTCCATCAAATTTAAGCCAAACAAAACCTTGTATGAGGTCGGACAAGCAATTGATCTCTCCGGATTAATCCTTACCCTATCAGTACCTGGCAGTAGCAGCATAGAGGTAGAAGCTGCCAATTTCGATATTTACGGCATTGTGACAGATCCCGCTCAAGGCGAAACGTATACCAGCTCTATGAGTGAGATAGTGATTTCTTATCCGGGATATGGTTCAACACTTTCTATTGCTCTGGGTTCGGAAATCATTTATGAATCCGACTTTGCCAACGCCGGAACAGCAAGCTGGTTTCTGGGTAAGAATGATGGAGGATCAGGCAAACTTTTGGTTGAAAATGGAAACTTGGTAGTAAAAGATATTGTGAAAGGTGCCTACCCCTGGTCGGTACAATTGATGATACCAGATATCACCATAGAAAAGGGGAGCAAATACAAATACACCATTGTTTCCAGAAAATATGATCCTGGTGTACCCGATTACTGGTTGACTGTTTCCATCGGGGATGGCGATGGTCGTGATGGATGGGGAGCATACGACGGAGGTGACAATGGAATATGGTTTGCTGCAAATGCCTGGCAAACGGTTACCAAGGAGTTTGTGATGGGTAAGGAAACCACCGACAAGGCGCGACTAGTATTCGAAATAGGGGGAAATGCCTATCCACTTGAGATTCAATATGTGAAAATTGAGAAACTGTAAAAGTATCAGCAGTTTCATAAGAAGATTCCTGTTTTATCGAAAAGGAGCACCAAAAATGCTCCTTTTTAATAAATCAATTTCAGATTGGTTCTGCTGTTTGTTTTGAAGGAGATCAATTTTCAATTTTTAAAATCATACAATACAGGCACATGGCATACCTGATTTTTTACATGAAGATCAAATCAAACGCATTGAAAGCGTCAGATACTATTAATGGCTTATACAGCATACTTTATAAGCTAAAACTATAAGCGAAATGTTATGAAAAAATATGTCTATTGTCAGTCGCGCTGGTATTACTTAGCGCGTACTACAGCAAAGGGGATCAAGTCCCTCCCGGTGGCCAAAATATCATCCTGGATGCCCTGTCAAACTATTCCACGGTTGGAGGAAACGAAATTGGAAGTATAGAAATCCTTGATGTTGACCATTCAGCATTCAGCAAAGCATTTAAGGTAGAAGTCAAAAACATCCCGGCCAATTCTTACAATTTCCAATTGAAGTTCAAGCCGCATAGGGAATTTAAAAAGGATGATGTTTATCTCTTATCATTCTGGGCTCGATGCACTGTGTCTTCATCTGAGGCCGGCGATGGCCTGCTCACGGCCATTATCGAGCATAGCCGCACCTACGACAAAGTGCTGGATTATTCGGCATCGCCTGGTGCGGAATGGAGGCATTTTCTGTATGGCTTTGAAGGAAGCAACGACCTCGCTTTGGAAAATCTTAATGTGGCCATGTTTCTTGGCCATGGCATTCAAACCATAGAAATAGCCGATATTCAAGTTTTGAGTTACGGCACAAGCTTAAAATTGGAGGATTTGCCGGTAATCGAGATCTACTACAATGGAAAGGAAGAAGATGCCCCC
The DNA here is from genome assembly GCA_012033595.1 of Cyclobacteriaceae bacterium. Taxonomy (GTDB): domain Bacteria; phylum Bacteroidota; class Bacteroidia; order Cytophagales; family Cyclobacteriaceae; genus JAAUQL01. Next base: position 32,189 of record JAAUQL010000048.1, read on the forward strand.
TGGCGTGTCGAGGCAAATGAACGGATTGCCAGGTTTAGGAAAGGCGCATTGAATCTGATTCTGGAAAATGGTGGAGCAGCCGTGTCGGGAGCAGAAGTGACCATCGCAATGAAAAAACACAAGTTTTCGTTTGGTTCTGCCATAGATGGCTCCTTATACCTGGAGAACAAAAAGTATAGAGATACATTTCATAGTCTGTTCAACGAAGCAGTGTTCGAAAACGATTTGAAGTGGCCAAACTGGGTATGGAAAAAAGACCACAGCTACATCAAATCTGTCTTGGATTCATTGGATAAGAGAAATACAAGCGCAAGAGGTCATAATGCCATTTGGCCGGGATGGCAATTTTTACCGGATTTTGTGGAGGATTTAAAGTACGATCCGGCAGCACTGAAAAAGGCCTGCGAAGACCACATCGATGAAGTGATTGGTTTTACCCGGGGTCGAATGGCAGACTGGGACATCATGAATGAGCCGAGGGTCAATCATGACATTCAGGATATTCTTGGCGATGAAGTTATGGCCGACTGGTTTATCCGCGCCAAACGCCTCGACCCTACCATGAAATGCTATATCAATGACTACGGCATCCTGACCAATGGGGGCTTTCAGCAAAACTACCAGGATACCTACTACAACACCATTGAATATATCGAGAACATTGGTGGAGCAGTAGATGGCATTGGCATTCAGGGTCATTTTGCAGAGGCCGTTACCGGTATTCCCCGCGTGCTCACTATCCTGGATCGATTTTCAAACCTGGGCAAGGAAATCAAGATTACCGAATTTGATGTAAATTCGACCAACGATGAGTTGAAATCTTCGTACACCAGAGATTTTCTTACCGCACTTTTTAGCCATCCTTATGTCGGTGGCGTATTGAGTTGGGGATTTTGGGCCGGGCGTCACTGGAGGCCTGAAGCTGCTTATATCGATGAACAATGGAATCTTAATGCCAATGGAAAGATGTTTGAAAAGCTTGTGCATGAAGACTGGTGGACAGCCGCGCAAACTGGCCAAACGGCAGCCGATGGAAGGCTGAATTTCGGCGATGTATTTCTTGGCCAATACGAGATCACCATCAGCAATGGAGGGGAAAAAACAGTGATCACTACCGATATCCATTTCAATGATATCAATATCATCACCATAGATTTAAGCACAAATACGGTAAAGTCAGCAATCGGCGAAAACCATCCTGAAACTCCGGTATTTACCATTGCCGCCCCGAATGAACCTGAGATCATTACTTCCGCCCATGAGCAAACTTACTTTGCCGACAGCGGTATTAAAATATTCCCCAACCCCAGTGGTGGGCGTATCCACGTGAGGTCTGATGAAGCAGAGCTGGCGCGCGTGAGTATCCGGGACCTGAGCGGAAGATGTATGTATGATACAAAAGCTTGTGGTAGCACCTATGAGGGAGAAACCAACCTGAGGCAAGGTGTTTATTTGCTCACCGTACAGACCGAAGACAAAATCCATGAGTGCAAGATCGTGATCAACTGATCTTAATTTCAAGCGATTCAACAATGCCGCATAATTCGCGCTTTGGAGAAATTGCCTGTGCAAAGGAATAACATATAGATGTGGTGATCGGTATATTTATCAAGGCTTACCATGGGGTTTTAGATAACATTCAGCAATCATAAAAATTTTGAGTGATGATGTGTAACATATTTGGGTTCACCCTTTTTCGAGGGAGAATCGGCAATGCGATTGCATTTGCGGCACCACATAATATTTTGAAAGGTGCGTTTATCGCAATGTGTGTGTTGAGTCCCCCGGCATTTTCCCAGATCTCAGTTACAGTTGATTTGGAGCAGGAAGGGCGGGCATATTCAAAATATATATTTGGAAAAACAATTCTTTTCTGGGCGATCCAAACAGCCAGTTGTCGGTAGCTGAGCACCTGAGGCTCAAAGATTCGGGAATCACCATTTTTCGGGAAAATGGGGGTAACAACAGTACCAAATACAATTGGCGACGCAAAATGAGCAGCCATCCAGACTGGTACAACAATGTATATACCCATAGCTGGGACTACAAGGCGCAAACCATTGCCGGGCACTTCCCTGACGCACAGGCAATATTCGGATTGCAGCTTATTGGCAAGTCGGCCAAAACCAACCAGCATAATTTCAACGATTGGGGATACAACCAGTCAAAATGGTGGGATGGGGTACATCAAAACCTGGCTGGAAGCGGGATTGTCAATCCTTCAGGTGGGGGCTTAGCCTTAGCAGAGGGCAACCCCGAGCTTTATTTGATGGACTGGCCGGCAGATTCTACCGTGGAGATATTTGACCTTTGGTTTGGAGAAAATGGGCTGGGGCTGGATCAAAACCAGTTTGCCTATTGGTGCATGGACAATGAACCAAGTATCTGGGAAGGTACGCATGACGACATTGCCAAAGAAAGTGACACTGCAGAAGATTACTTTCAAAAGTACCTCAAGGTAGCTAAAGCGGCCAGAGCCAAATTTCCGGCCATCAAATTGATCGGCCCTATTTTGGCCAATGAGTGGCAGTGGTACAACTGGCACAACAAGCGGGTGGCATACAAGGGGGAGACCTATAGCACACTCGAATATTTTATTCTACGCATAGGCGAAGAGCAAAAGGCTACCGGCATCCGGTTGTTGGACGTGTTGGCCATTCACTTTTATCCTGGCAATACCAACGTATTCGAGGTTGTTCAATTCCACAGAGTATTTTTTGACCAATCCTACCACTACCCAGATGCCAATGGAGTGAAAACCATCAATGGAGGCTGGGACAATTCCATCACCACTGAGTACATTTTTAAGCGGGCCTTGGGGTGGATGGAAAAACACATTGGCGAAGATCACAAGGTAGGATTGGGCATGACAGAAACCGGGGTGAATATTACTGATCAAAACGGAGTGGCCGTGTGGTATGCTTCCACGTTGGGGGAATTTATGAAATACAATGTTGAAATCTTTACGCCATGGAGCTGGCAGCCAGCCATGTGGGAAGTAGTTAACGTATTTACTGGATTATCATATGACACGTATTACGATGCAGTATCAAATAATGAAGAGCTGGTTTCTGCCTATACCACAGCCGATCTGGCCAAGGCAAAAGTGACAAGCATATTGGTGAACAGATCGACCGAAAGCGCACAGGATGTTATTCTGAATATGGAAGGAAGGTATGTGGACAAAGGTTCAGTAAAAGCATATCAATTGAGCAATCTTGGCAGAGAAGAAACATTCAAATCAGATATCGATAATGCGTTGATCGAAACCAATGTGAAATCCAGTAGCAGCGCCATCACCATCACCATGCCGCCACTATCTGTGGTAGCAATTACCTTCAACACCAGCACCGAAGTGCTTACCGGCTTCCAAGCACCATTTCGAAGCAACACTTTCAGGGTTTATCCTAGTCCTTGCCAGAGCGGATTTTTGACCATAGAATATGATGATGTACAAGCTAAGCACATTAGCCTGTTTTCTGCCGATGGAAAAGAAATCAGATACATTGCCAATCCTTCTCATGAGATAGATTTAAGGCATTTGGCGCCTGGTCTTTACTTCCTCCACATAAATTCCGACAAAGGGACTTTTGCAGAGCGCATACTGATCAATTATTGAAGCAACAGGAATGGGGCAGTTGTGAATAATGAACACTATGAAACGTAGTTTTAGAAGACATAAATATTTCCATACCATACTATTAATGACATGAAAAATATAGTTACACTTTTCGCTTTGTTCATATTTGTTCAGATGAATGCATTGGCTCAGCTTTCGAGGCTCAGCGTGTCTGGCAATAAAATAGTGAACGAAGCCGGCGAAACCATTGTATTGCGCGGCCTCAATGCCAGTGATCCTGCCAAGCTGCATCGTGAAGGTCACTGGGACCGCGCCTACTTTGAGGAAGTCAAAAAATGGGGAGCGAATGTCATCCGCTTTCCGGTTCATCCCGATCAATGGCGGCAGCTTGGTGAAAAGGAATATGTACAGTTGCTGGATTTGGGGGTAGAATGGGCTGGCGAATTGGGCATATATGTCATCATCGATTGGCACAGCATAGGCAATCTGCGCACTTCCCTCTATCAAAATGATACGTACGACACCGATTTGAAGGAGACCTATCGGTTTTGGCGTACTATGGCCAGGCAGTATAAAAGCAACCACACCGTAGCCTTTTTCGAATTTTTCAACGAGCCAACAGTGATCAACGGCCAACTGGGCACTTGTACCTGGGCGGAGTGGCGAGCAATGATGGAGGAATTGATACTAATAGTGCGTGCTAATGGAGCCAGCGCCATACCGCTCATTGCCGGGTTTAACTGGGCTTATGATCTTACGGAAGTGATGAAAAACCCTGTCAATGCCGAAGGTATAGCCTATGTGAGCCATCCTTATCCGCAAAAGCGCGATAAGCCCTGGGAGGAGAAATGGACTGCGGACTGGGGACATGTGGCGGAAAAATACCCTATAGTGCTCACTGAAATCGGATTTAGTGGAGCCGACGAACGGGGCGCCCACATACCAGTCATCAGCGATGAATCGTATGGAGAGGCCATTGTGGCATATTGCGATAAAAAAGGCATATCATACCTCGTGTGGGTGTTTGACCCGCAGTGGGCACCCATGCTCTTTAGCGACTGGGATTTCACCCCTACACGACAAGGCCGCTTTTTCAAGAAAGTACTTCAGGGCTATCGGTAGTTTATCCCTAAGCTGGGGATCCATTCATAGGTGAAAGACCCCGGGAGGTATGCGATCCAATATTTCTATCTATTCTTCCGGGTCAATAAGCGACGCTGTTGCCGTGTTGATTGCCCAACTTATTGAAGTGCAATACGTCTTATAGCATAAACCTACAATAATCAGGAAACCAACTATAACCATGCAAACAACATATACATCGGCCTACACCACGGTGATCAAGGCGCCGGTACCTTCCGTGTGGAATGCGCTTACCGATCCTGAAAAAGTAAAAAAATATTTCTTCGGCTCCGACCAGCAATGCGACTGGAAAGTGGGCAGCGATATTATCTGGAAAGGTTCCTATGATGGCAAAACTTATGAGGACAAGGGCAAAATATTGGCGTATGAGCCCATGAAGCGTATTATTTATAGCTATCTCAGCAACTGGAGCGGACTGCCCGACAAGCCGAAAATTACCTTCGGGTAAGCTACGAATTGAGCCCTGTGGACGAAGGCACCAAGCTGACCATCACCCAGTCCAACTATGATCAGGAAAAGGCAAACCACTCTGCAGCTAACTGGGCCAGGGTGATCGATGGATTAAAGCAAATCGTGGAATAGCCTCATCAGGGTCATACGCTACTTTTGGGGGAACGCTTTCGGAAATATGTTTAAATGAGCTTTCTCATTTCCCATTTTGTAGCTGTTTTTCTACGCTTGTTTATTATTTTACTCATACATAAGGCACTCAGCATCATCAAATACCCAATAAAACCCATTGGCATGATTTCTATTAACATGATTATATCAATGTTTATACTATGGAAATTTTAGATATAATCAGTCGCCTATTTGTGAGTTTTTGTGTATTCTCCACCCTGGTCTTGTCGGCGTTTATGCTTTTGTTTCGATTTGTGCTTTACGATCCACACCTCGATTCAAATGATTCCGTAAACTATTTGAGACAGGTTGGCGAAAATGTAGGCGGGTCGCAAAGAATAAAGCAAAGTTGGAAAAAGCCATAGATCGATAGGAAAACTGAATTTTTGGAATAATTCAAAACGTTTGGGCTATTTCGATTCTTGTCTATGGCGGTAACATAATGGATCATAAAAAATTTAGGCAGATCAGGATTTTATATGCCGATGACGACCACGAAGAGCGCGCATTGGCCAAGGAATCCTTTGCCGAATGCAGACTGGCAAATAAGGTGTTTTTCGTAGAGAATGGGCATGAATTGCTGGACTATTTGCTTCATGAAGGTCGGTTCAATGCACACAATGCCCCTCGCCCCGATTTGATTCTGCTCGATTTGAACATGCCAAAAAGGAGGGGAAGCGCGCACTCAAAAAAATAAAAAAGGATCCCTGCTTACGGCGCATTCCTGTGGTGATCATGACCACAAGTAAACTGGAGCAAAACGTTATAAAAAGCTTTAAATACGGCGTGGCAGGGTTTATCCACAAGCCTATTACCTTCGAAAAACTCGTGCCTGTGATCAAAAGTATTGGCAAATACTATTTTGAGATCGTCATCCATCCCAAAGACGACGAACTGGAAGAAACAGTAAGCAAAAGAATAAAGATGACCAATTGAAGCTTGCCTATCCAGAAGTGCTTTTTATAGATGATCAAATGTAGGGAAATGAGCGGTGAGTCAACAAAACATCGGGGTGAGGTAAACAGTGTGCATCCTGGAATTTAGCACAACTTTGACTTTTTTATATACCTGGGGTAGGTAGTTACTCTTCTAAAACTCTTATTAATGTATTTCTAACTTCTACCAAATCATTTATTTTTTTATTAATAGCTTCAAGTTTCGATTTAGCCACATTTCTTTTAAACTCACTTTTGTTGGGATTTTCGTCCATTTCTTGTAGCACATCCCTGCATTCTTTTAGCGTAAAGCCAAATTTCTTTAAACATTTAATTATTACGATTCGCTTTAAATTTTCTTCTGGATAATCTTTATAATTATTCCACTCGTTGGGTCTTTTAACATCTACCATCAACAAATTTTTTTCGTAGAATCTGATTGTATCTCTTGATACAGACGCTTTTTTAGACAATTCTCCAATTTTCATAAAATTAGTTGATTTTTTGCTTGACCATTGACTATAGTCCACGGTTTATCTTTGTCAACAATACTTATTTAATCCTATAAAATCAAAAAAAATCATGAATGTTTCCATATTTGGTTCAACTGGGCAGCAAGGTGCTGCAGTGGTGAGGGAGGCTTTAAGCAGAGGCTTCAAGGTAAAAGCAGTTGCGAGAAGCAAAGAGAAGATTGATAGTCGCTATGGTGCAGAAGTAGAATCGGTTGAGGCAGATTTCAACGACGCGCAATCAATAATCCATGCAATCGATGGTCAGGATGCGGCATTTATCCATTTGCCCAATCCGTCAAATATCCGTGAACCAGCCGAATGGATAAGCAATTTAATTGAAGCACTTAATAAGACCTCATTGTCTTTACTGGTTTTTACTACAAGTGGACCTACTGGCACACGCTACCCACCAAAACAGGCAATTGTAGGCAATTCTAATTTAGCCGAGACACTATTAAAATTGAAAGTGCCAACTATAGTGTTGATGCCGACGCTTTATCTGGAAAATTTGCAAGTGCCCATCATAGTTCCAAGGCTATTAGATGGTATTTTAGATTACCCTGCGTCTAAAAGTGACAAAAAATTATGTGGACTTCGCATCAAGACCAGGCCAAAATTGCGGTGGCGGCTTTTGCAAAATCCGAACTTGCAGGAAAGGCTTATGAAATTGCTACACCTTCTGCTAAAACAGGAAAGGAACTCGCTGGTATATTGACAAATTACGTTGGGAAACCAGTTGAATTTGTAGAGACTACAGCAAATGACTTCGCAAATAGGGTGAAAATGGCTTTTCCTGATGCCGAACTGTCTAAAATGATGGCGGGTACTTATCGAGCCATCGAAGAATTAGATAATGATGAAATGGTAATCGATACAGGCCAAATCGAAAAAATATTTGGAGTAAAACTTACGGCTATTGAAGAACATATTTCAAGTTGGAAAAATTAAAATCATAAAGCATGACTACTAAAATTACAGTTGTAACGGGAGCAACGGGTGGAATTGGGGAAGAAATTTCTCTTCTACTTGCCAGAAACGGATGGAACCTCATTCTTTTGAACAGAGATCAATCTAAATCCGAATCTTTGAAGCAAAGAATAAATCAGAAATATCCAACTATCGAAGTCGATTACTATATCGTGGATTTATCCATACCGAGACAAATAGAAAATATTGTTGAAAAAATTAGTAAGCAGTACAACAGCATTGATGCTTTGATAAATAATGCAGGCGTTTTATTCAAGAAAAATATTTTCTCTAAAAGCGGCAATGATATGCACTTTCAAGTAAACGTGGTGAGACTGTAAACTGAACTCTGTCTATTGCAAAAATAGTTTAAACTTGTATTAGAAAACAGAGAGAATGGAATCAGAAGAATTTAAAACAATGCAGGCCAAAGCACTGGATCAGTTGCGCAGAGGCCA
>JAAUQL010000156.1 GCA_012033595.1 Cyclobacteriaceae bacterium
AGCCATGACGTTTGTTTGTGTGGTAACATCAAACATCATAAACTTTAGCGAGGTGTCAAAGCCTCGCTATTGTATTATTCCAATAACCAACTCAAGCTTAAAAACTTTCCTCGGATGACAGTAATTAAATATTACTAATTTTAAGTTAAACATCACCAATTTGAAAATGAATCGGATCATCTGGCCTATCCTAAATACCGCCACCCTGTTGGGCACGTTGTATATCAACTATTGGAGCAATACCGGCGCGCTCAATGACAACACCATAGGCGCCGTTAGCGACAAGTATAGCACGCTATTTACTCCGGCTGATTACGCATTTTCCATTTGGGGTTTTATCTATCTGTTTTTGCTGGCCTTTGTGGCCTTTCAATGGTATGTGTGGCGCACCGGCAAATATGCCAATACCCTACAAAAACCGGCATTTGGTTTACCCTTGCCAATGTGGCCAATGGCATGTGGGTGGTGGCCTGGCTCTATGAGCGAACCGGACTTAGCGTCCTGATCATGCTCACTTTGTTAATTTCGCTAATCGTATTGCTTATTCGGCACAACCTGGAGCGGTGGGACGCCCCCTTGCGAATTATAGCCTTTGTGTGGTGGCCTATTTGCTGGTATCTGGGATGGATCATTTTGGCTACGGTGACCAATATAGCCGCCTGGTTGGTTAGTTTAGACTATTTGGGAGAGCCTCTTGGGCAAGAAGGTTGGACCATCACCATGATGATGGTTGCTACCATCATTTATTTATTGCTCATCTTTACCAGAAATATGCGCGAGGCGTCGCTCGTCGGCATTTGGGGTCTTATTGCCATAGCTGTAAGGCACTGGCAGTTGATTCCTGCCATTGCCTATGTTGCCATTGCTGCGGCACTGGTATTATTCGTGAGCTCAGCGTATCATGGCTTTAAAAACCGGGCAACTTCTCCAATGGCAAAATGGAAAAGAGGGGAGTTTTAAATGCCGGATTTCCCATCGGCCATTTTGCATGCGCTACCGTATGCAGGTTTCATTCGGAATGGTAGCGCAACTGATGAAATCAAACGCTTGGGAAGTGAATTAAATGTGCGTTTAAATAGTCATGGGGCACTTGAGTTTCACTTCGAAAATGGTTTTTTCATTGGCAGATTGAAAAAAGATCTCCCCCTTCAATTTGTCCACGGCGCTTTTGGCGATGTACAAGCCAAGCCCGGCACCTTTTGAGTTTTCCTTTCCACGGAAAAACATTCCAAAAATACGATCCTTTTCTGCAGATGAGATGCCCAGTCCGTTGTCCTCGATGGTAATACTAAGGCTTTTTTCATCTATTTTGAGCAGTATTTTTACATAAGGAGATGTTTTGCAACAGTAAAAAACAGCGTTTTCAGCTATATTTTCCAGGATAATCTGCAAGATTTCCCGATCACATACCAAAGGCTCGTCGGCAGGGTTTTCCAATACAATTTCCTTTTTTACCAAGCCCTTTTTATCTGTTTCGTTCAAAAAATTCAGTAATGATTTTTTGATGCTGTCAAATTGGATTTCTTCCGGTGACAACGTTTTGTTGAAGATCATGTGCACCTGTTGCAATTTTTTCAGGTTGCGCATCATCACCCGGGAGGTGCCTTCCACCATGTCCGAATAATGGATCATGGCTTGATTTTCAAATTCTTTTTTCACCAACATTGAAAGTCCAACCAGGGTGCTCAAAGGGCCTTTGAGGTCGTGCGATGAGCGGTAAAGAAAAGTATTGAGTTCGTTGCTTGTTTTTTCCAACCTCATCAGGGTATTAGACAGGTTGTTGGTTCGCTCTTCGACGAGGTGTTCCAGGTTGGCATTTAGTTCGCGCAAGCGTGAATTGGCCTCCTCGCGTTCCTGATATGCTTTGCTCAGCAATACGTTCTTCTCATTTATTTCTTTGTTTTGGCTGGCGATAAAATCATTCTTGACCAGGATATCATCAAGCTGAGCACTTATTTCCTCATTTTGGGTTTCAATTTCCTTTACTTTTTCGTCTAACAGATAATTGGTGGCATCTAGTGCTTCATTTTGCTTTTTGATCTCCGCCGTTCGTTTATCTACTTCATTGATGAGTCGTAGTCGCGATCTGCGCAGATTATTGGTACGTAAATGCATGGTTCCAAAAAAGATAAGCCCTATCAGTACGGCAAAGACTAAGTAGGCTGCGGGGGTTTTCCACCATGGTGGCAATACTTCGATCTGCAACGCTGCCCCATCCATGTTCCACAATCCGTCGTTGTTGCACGCCACTACCCTAAAGGTATATGACCCGGGATCGAGATTAGTAAAAGAAACACTGCGCCCTTCGCTTACATCGTGCCACGAATCCTGAAAACCCTCCAGTTTGTATTTGTATTTATTCCTTTCGGGATCTGTATAGTTGAGCGCGATAAAAGCAATGGTGAACATGCTGGCTTTGGCCGGGACATACACCTCTTGCTCATCTAAAAGAGATATGGTTTGAAAAGGAAATGATTCACCTTCGATTTCGGAGGCATCATACAAGTCTATTTTTTCGATGTACACTTCAGGTGCTACGCTATTGTTGCTGATGGCGGCAGGGTCGAAATAGGTGAGCCCATTGAGGCCCCCAAACACGATCAAGTCTTCGCGGGGCATGGCAGCCGCCGAACTATTAAAATCATTGCCATGTAAACCATCGGTTTTAGTATAGTGATTCACCCGCCAACCAGTAGGAACCTGGTACAATTGATTCAATCCGTTTTTTGACGATACCCAATAGTTACCGTTCAGGTCTTCTTTGATGGCCTGCAGGTCGAGGTTAATATTAAAAGCATCGCCGATGATTTTTGAGAACACCCTTTCACGGCTTTGATAGCGCAACAGCCCCGAACTGGTACAAATCCAGATATTGTCTTTGCTGTCGCGAAATAGGTCGTTCACATGCATGAAACCTGTTCTCAGCAAGGCCGAATCTTCGGCATTAAAGCTGTGGAACTGATAGGTCTTTAGATCCAGCACGCTCAGGCCTTTTTCTGTGCCGATAAAGAGCTGGTCATTGACGATATCTTCCACGATGCAATTTGCCGCATTGCTTATCAGGCTGTTGCTGTCACCTTCCCGATGAACAAAATTGAGGAAAGACGTTTTTCCGGCTTCTATTTCCATCTTGCTCAGGCCATTCCAGCTTGCCACCCATAGTTGGTCACGGCTATCCTTGTAAATGCCAAAAACATCGCGCCCGCTCAAAGATTTGTCGTCGCCAGGTACAGGCAAATAGTTTCTAAATTTTCCGGTTTTTAAGTCAAAATAGTCCAGGCCTTTGTTCCAATACCCTATCCATAAACCTTCGGCACCATCTTCCAACAAAGTCAGCACCTTGTTGGAGGATGGGGCGTAGACACTGTTTTTATGATGCTCAAAGTTGGTGAATGCGCTGGTTTCGATATCGAAGTAGCTAAAGCCTCCGCCATCCATCCCAATCCATAAAGCATTGTTTACCGACCTGGCAAGGCTTTTTACATTTCGATGAGGCAAATTCTTTTTCTTGTTTTCGCCAGTGCCCAAATTATAAAATTGTTTTTCGTAAGGATCCCAAATGCTCAGGCCACCAAAGGTACCCAACCACATGCGCCCGTGCTTATCTTTGATCACCTCCATGACAATATCGAGGCTGATAGACTGGTCATCCAGCGGTTCGTGGCGAATATGGGTAAACACATTTGATGTGGTGTCCAGTATTTCGAGGCCTGCATCTGTACCTGCCCAAAGCCTGCCAAAATCATCGAATTCTATGGAAAATACGCCACTATTCACGATAGAGGCCGCATTGTCCGGGTCGTGGAGATAATTGTGGAATTGGCCTGTTTTAAAATCATATTTAGTGATACCCGACTTGCTGCCTGCCGCGGCAATCCAGATATTGCCTTTGCCATCTTCCATGATATCGCGGATTACCTCGCCAGCTATGCCCAAATTCGGAAAGTCACTGTTCATGGTCACTTGGGTAAATTCTCCGGTGGCATGCCTGTACTTGGTGACCCCCTTTCTGCTGCCAACCCAAAGATAGCCCCGGGTATCGACCAACAGAGACCGGATGTCCTGATCGAGGAGCGCATTTGCGGACTGGTCGGGCAGCCAATGTCTTTGCTGATCGTTTATCAGGTTGATGCGAAATAAGCCCTGATCTGTACCCGTCCAGCAAATGCTGTCCGACTCAAACGCAATAGCGAAAACAGATAACAATGTACCTGGATTTTTGCCAGGCAATCGCAAAGGCCAATCCGTCAACAACTTCGTATTGTAGTCGTATTTTTTAAGTCCGGAGTGGGTACCCACCCAGAGTTGCTGCGACTTGTCCAGAGCCAGGCAGTTGGCCTGGCCACCTTCCAGGCTGATGGGGCTTCCATTTCTTGTATGTATTGATTCAAAATCCAGCCCGTTGAACCGGATGGCACCACTTGGCGTAGCCATCCATATATAGCCATATTTGTCCTGAACCAGGTCATCGATCAGGTTGTAGGCCAGGCCATCGTCAGCCGAATACCGGGTGAAGCGGAGAGCAGGCTGCGATTGACTATCACCTACTATAAAAAATAGCTGAACCACAAAAAATAACAATGCATATAAACCTGGTTTCGGAAGCATGAGCCAAAACAATTGATAATGGTGGAAATAGAAAAAAAAAATCTGCTTTTCCTTCATTGGGTGTATGATTGATATGCTAAATATAAAATATATCCTGTTTAGACCTATTCTAAATAGAATAGCCAAATCAGCACGAAAATTTTTTCTATTAAGTTGGGGCAAAAACACTACCTTGAGTATTTTAAAGAGTAAAGCAGGCTACCGGCAGCAGCCGACCCTCACCAAACCTTTATTTTGCCGAAAATTCATATAGCAAAATGTGAACGCAGCTGAAACCCGGTTAAACGTCAGCAGCCTTCCTTCTGGTGATTATATACTGCATATTATAATGGATGATCATATTCAAAAACAGCATATCCGTATAGACAAATAATTAAACCCTACTGTCATGAAAACCTTACCCGTTTTTTTCATATTGCTTGGCCTATCTTTTTCCTCTTGTGAAGATTTATTGCCTGACCTTACCCTTAAATCAACCAATTTCAATTGTCAAGTGAATGGAAAAAATTTCAACCCTAAAAGCAGCGATTTTAAAGGGTCTCCAACCTACGCCTATAAAAAAGACAATATACTCGTGGTCAAAGGCAACAGAACGACCTCTGGGTTCTTTGAGCAGGTAGAAATAGGGATAAATAGTTTTTCAGGGAAAAAGACTTATAGTCTCTATGGGTCTGCGGGAAAAAGTGCCATTGAATTTGATGATAACCATGGCTATTATAGAATTAGTGATCGCAATAGTGGTAGCGAGATAACTGCCAATACTGACAATATCAACAGAGGCAAACTGGTTGTGACCTACCATGATCCTTCCAATAAAAAGATTGCTGGAACTTTTGAATTCACCGCAATATCTGCCACCACGGGTAAAATATATATTATTACTGATGGCAGTTTTGACCTGACATATAGGAATTATTGAGATAGAGTATTTGGATATTGTATAACCTTTTTTGAGGGTAATTTTAATAAAGTAAACGCAGGATGAATCAAAAATAGAATATCTGTATAGACAAATAATTAAATCCTACTGTTATGAAAACCCTACCCGTTATTTTCATATTGTTTGGTCTGTTTTTTCCTCCTGTGAAGATTTATTGCCTGACCTTACCCCTAAATCACGCGATTTCTATTGTAAAGTAAATGGAAAAAAATTCTACCCTAAAAACAGCGATTTTAAAGGGTCCCCAACCTACGCCTATAGAAAAGACAAAATACTTGTGGTCAAAGGCAACAGATCGACTTCTGGGTTCTTTGAGCAGGTAGAAATAGGGATAATAAATTATTCAGGGAAAAAGACCTATAGTCTCTATGGGTCTGCTGGGAAAAGTGCAATTGAATTTGACGATAACCATGGCTTTTATCAAATTGAAAACTACAACGTCATTGGTAGCGAGATAACTGCCAATACAGATACTATTAAAATAGGCAAACTGGTAGTCACGAAACATGATCCTTCCAATAAAACAATCGCTGGTACATTTGAATTCACTGCAGTCTCTGCCACCGGTAAAATCTATAATATCACGGATGGCCACTTTGACCTGACTTATGTTACTTATTAATGGTTCTATGATTTAAATTGCTGAAATGCAAACTGTAAATTCATGGAGCCTCTGTGCTTCCCGATCCAGACCATCCTGACAACTTACTCATATATTTTGCCGCGCAGTCCGGTAAAGAAGACTATAGGATACTTTTAGCAGAAATTTTAGTAGAAAAAATCAGTGATCTGACTGCGTATAAGATGCTCAGAGACTATGACCATGCTGTACTCCAAAGGCTCCACGCTAAAGCGAACTATCCTTATGGGCAATACCACCAAGAAAAAAAAATATACGAACTTTGGTATTCTGGGCAGTCTATTGGCAATAAAGACAAACGCTCCTGTTTTCTGAGTACTTCAAAAAATAAATATCGTTTCGAACCCTCCTTAGAAGCAATAATAAAACCCTCAGACGACAGCTCAAGAAACGACTATGCCTATAGCACCGGACCAAAAATATATGGCAACGATCTATACTCAGACCTCCGGACCTGACGTAATTGATCATGTCGCGGATTTGTAAATTAACCTTAAATTAGTGCCTGGAAAAACTGTATTACTTTCATTGACCAAATGACAGATTTTTTTTACTGCATCATTGTCG
>JAAUQL010000157.1 GCA_012033595.1 Cyclobacteriaceae bacterium
TCTTCAGATTGTTGTAGTGCGTGGTGATAATGCCCATTCCCTTCGATGTGGTGAGCTGCTCCAGAATGGCCTCGGCTATGGCACCACCAAATTGTGGGTCGGTACCCGAGCCAAATTCATCTATGAGAAATAAGGTATTTTTGTCGGTGTGTTTTATAAAAAAATCCATAGCCTTCAGATGTGAGCTATAGGTGCTCAGGTCGTCTTCGATAGACTGTTCATCGCCGATGTCGATAAATATATTATTGAAGATGGTAACGGTCGAACCTTCTCTAAGCGATACAGGAATACCGCATTGATACATGTAATGTAGCAATCCAACCGTTTTGAGGCAGACAGATTTGCCTCCTGCATTAGGTCCTGAGATCAACAATACGCGGTTTTGTTCATCCAGTCGTACGTCAAGGGGCACCAAAGTCTTGCCTTGCTTTACCAGCGCTTTTTTAAGGATTGGGTTAACGGCTGCCTTCCAGTTAAAGGCATGACGCGTATTGAGTTCCGGCACCAGGGCATCGAAATCAAGCGAAAGCAGGGCTTTGGCCTTGATCAGATCAACGATGCCCAGAAATTTGTCTCCGTGAGAGATGGCCGGTACGTAGGCTCTAAGCTCGTCGCTCAGGCGGGTGAGAATTCGGATAATCTCCCGTTTTTCGCTGTACGAAAGCTCTTTCAGATCATTGTTGATCTCCAATACCTCGGCAGGTTCTATAAAGATGATATTGCCACTCGACGAGGCATCATGGATGAAGCCCTTCACGCTCCGTTTGTATTCACTCTTTACCGGCATAACCAGCCGGCCATTGCGTATGGTCAGCGAACTGTCTTCCGGCGACATATCCGATTTTCTGGTTTCCCTCATTACCCGATCCAGGGTCTTTCGGGCTATACCTTCATTTTTTTGTATTTCTGTTCTTATCTTCCTCAACTCCGGCGAGGCGCTGCTTTTTATTTCACCTTTTTCATCGATACACGCTTCTATTTTTTTGATGAGCATGGGGTCGATGTCGACATGTTGGCTGAGGGTGGCGAGTTCAGGATATTGTTCTTGCCTGTTATGCAAAAATCCGATCCAATCTACCAGTATCCTCAGTGTTTTGCTTATATCTACAATTTCATCCGTTTCCAAAAAAACACCAATTACGTTCAGTTTGGCAAGGCTTTCGTCGATTTTTGGATAGTGGAGTGATGGAATACTTTCTCCGGCCTGGTACAATTTCATAAATTCTCCGCTTTGACGGCAGAGCTTTAGCAGCAGGGGTTTATTGGAAGAAAAGCGTATTTTGTCCACATTGTCTTTGCCGCGTTCGCCCGAACAATGGTTTTGGAGTAAGGCACGGATTTTATCAAATCCAAGCTTTTGCTCTATATCGTTTGGATAAAGCATAGTCGCTTATTCGGGAACGGAATCTGAAGGGATGTCGTGCTGCTGCGATATCGCAAGGCGCTCTTCAAGGCTTAGACTATCGGCAATGATTTCGTAGATGCGGGTCAGTCCCCTGATATCGTCAATATAGTATTCAAAACTTTTGCGATAAAGCGAGTCGTTCATGTCGTGTTTTTCCAACAATTGCTTTTCGTAGTAGTCAAATAACACCTTGGCAGAATCATTAGACACCTTGAGTTCTTTTACTTTTGTCTCCAGCAAATAGAGGTCTTTGAGAAAAACCGCCACTTGCTCCATCGGGTAGAGACCCTTGGGATTGACGGCTTTTTTCTTGGAGCAAAAGGTGCAAGTGCAGATGAGCAGGATTAAAAAAACTTTTTTCACGGGTGAAAATTACTTAATAATGTTCTAATTTTAAAGCTTAAACAGTGCCAATGAGGGATATTGTCAAAAAGCTACGCAAGTATCAGATTCAGATCCGAAAGGCGATCAATAACCAAATGCAGGGTGATTTTCACTCTGTATTCAAAGGTTCTGGTCTCGAGTTTGACGATGTACGTGCCTACCAATATGGCGATGACTCGCGAACCATCGACTGGAATGTGACGGCCAAGGGTCACGGTACTTTTGTGCGGACATACAAAGAAGAAAAGGAGCAAATCGTTTTTTTTCTCATCGATGTGAGCGCTTCTCAGGAGATTGGGAATCCGGGAAATCAAAAGATAGATATTGCCAGAGAAATTTGTGGAGTGCTTTCCTTATCGGCTGTGCAGGAACAAAGTCAGGTAGGGCTCATTTGCTTCTCTGATATCAAGGAAAAGTATGTAAAACCGGGCAAAGGCGAGTCACATGCTTTTCGATTTATAGCCGATCTGATGGATTTGAAGCCAAAATCTCTCAGGACGGATATTAGCAAATCTATTTTGTTTGCGCTCAACCTTATCAAAAGGAAAAGCGTGGTGATCATGATTTCGGATTTTATCGATGAAGGCTACGAACACAACCTCAGAGCCCTGGCATCGCAGCATGACCTGGTGGTAGTGCATATCAGCGACATGAGAGAAACACAATTGCCAAGACTGGGCATAGTGCCACTGCTGGACAAAGAAAGCAAAAAAACCATCTGGACAAATACCAGCTCATCGGCTTTCAGGGGCGATCTAAAAGAAATGTTTGAAGGCAACCAGGGGAAACTGGAGCATTTTTGCCGAAAGTACCAGGCAAACTATATTAATATATTTACAGATGAAGATTATGTTCCTAAGTTAATCAAGCTGTTTAGGGTACGGAATAAATCAAGGAAAATTGCATAAAAAGAGCATATCACTACTCGCTTTATTTTTTTTGGGGATCAACTGTTCCATTGCTCAAAAGATCGAGCCCAAGGGCACTTTTTTGGAAGAAGAAGCGAAAATTGGACAGGAAATAAACTATTCACTTTCGGTGCGATACAATCGTACACTCAATATATTATTCCCAGATAGCACTTACAATTTCGGCACATTCGAATACCTTTCTCATCAATATTTCAATACCAAAACCGACAGCACCCTCAGCTTCGACAGCGTAGTGTACCAACTGGCCACCTTTGAGATCGACACCATTCAGTATTTGCAGTTGCCGGTATTTGTCATCAACAATAAAGACAGCATAAGCTCATTGTCTAACCCCGACACCATAAAGCTGGTAGAAGTAATAAAGGAAATGCCCGAAAAACCGGAAATGAAGTCCAATACCGAATTGGTTCACGTTCACAGGCAGTTCAACTATCCTTACCTGCTAATTGCCCTCGGCTTATTTGCTTTCATTGTACTCGCCTTGTTACTTTTCTTCGGCAGGCAGATTAGCAAAGCGTGGAGAATACATAGGATGAAAAAAGTCCATCAAAAGTTTGTGGAGCAGTTTTTTCAACTGATGCGCGATGTATCCGGCAACAATCCCGGAACAAGTCCCGAGCATGTGCTGGCAGTGTGGAAGCGCTACCTCGAGAGGCTGGAAAAAGACCAATTTCTAAACTTACCACCAAAGAAATACTCACTTTGCACAGCGATGCACATTTGAAAGACAATTTGAAGACAATAGACCGTTGTATTTATGGAAATGAAAAAGGGCATGACCTGTTTGCCAGCTTCGATTACCTTTTGAAATTTTCGATAGAAATCTACCAACAAAAAGTCAACGAGATCAAAAACGGATAAGCTATGCCAGAAGTAAGCAAATGGTTTTCATTTTCCTGGTTTTACCCATCCACTTTTCAGTCATTCACCTGGGAGAATAAATTTTATATTTTATTCCTATTGGCCATTCCGCTGCTTTACCTGCTTCGCTGGTTGCTCACCTTACGGAAAAAACAAAAGCTGACAATCGCCTTGCCGGAAACCAAGCTAAAGTCAGATCCGCTGAGTATACTTCGATTTATTCCGGATTTGCTTTTTGCCATGATGACGGCCCTGCTCATACTGGCTCTTGCACGCCCGCAAACCAGCAACGAAAAGGTAGAGCAATGGACAGAAGGGATCGACATTATGCTGGTCATCGATATTTCAAGGTCTATGACCATTCAGGATTTTAGACCAAACAGGTTGGAAGCGGCCAAGCAAGTAGCCAAAGATTTTATCGCAGGCAGATTTCAGGACAGGATTGGCATAGTAATATTTTCGGGCGATGCCTATAGCCTGGCTCCCCTCACTACCGACTACAAATTGCTCAATAGCTACATCGACGAAATTTCTTTTGAAAAGATCGAAGCATCCGGTACGGCCATTGGCAGCGCACTTGCCGTAGCCACCAACCGTATGCGCGAATCGGACTCAAAATCGAAGGTTGTGATCTTGCTGAGCGATGGCGATAACACTGCAGGAAACCTGGATCCCATCACGGCAGCCGATATTTCACATGCCTACGATATAAAAATATATACCATTGGCATAGGAAAAGAGGGTCGTGTGCCAACGGGTAAAAACGTATTTGGTCAAACGGTGTATAGTGAAAACACGCTCGATGAAACTACCCTGCGCAAAATTGCCGAAATAGGCGAGGGGAGGTTTTTCAGAGCCTCCGACAACCAAACGCTCGAAGACATCTTTAGGCTGATAGACAATTATGAAAAGGCAGAAATAAAAGAGAGCAGATTCAAGGACACCACCGACTACTATCCGGTGTACCTGAAATGGGCCATTGTCCTTTTCCTGCTATGGATGGGTCTCAAGTCCACCTTTGTGAGCAATATCCTTAAGGATTGATCAGCCCACATAATCGCCGGATCCGTACTTGCATTCTTTATACTTCTTGTTTACCCTCGACTTCCAGAAGGGACCATTTTGCAACACGATCATGAATTTGACCCCAAAGTTATGTGTCCAGCGGGCAAACCCATTTTGGTTTGGTGGCTGGCCCTTAGGCATGGCAAGGTATTGAAAGCCCATTTTGGCCAGGGCTTCTTCAAAACAGCGATTGCCGGCAAGCGTACCTTTGGTATTGTTTACGATGATAAAGCGTATG
This sequence comes from Cyclobacteriaceae bacterium, assembly GCA_012033595.1. Lineage (GTDB taxonomy): Bacteria > Bacteroidota > Bacteroidia > Cytophagales > Cyclobacteriaceae > JAAUQL01. Next base: position 4,886 of record JAAUQL010000157.1, read on the forward strand.
GTCTTTTCGCCCTTCCGCTGTTTTTTAGGGTTTGGAGTGGCGCCCAGGCGGGTGTTGGGCGTAGGGAAATATTCCAAACCTCTATCCTGGGCAGCAACCCATAGCGGGATAACTCCACTGATCAGGATGTAAAAACCGATAGAAAAAAGAAAGCGCTTCATGCCAACCCTATTTTCATGAAGCGAATTTAGCAAAATCATTTAAGATAATGCTATGATATGCCGGGTACTCAGTTTAAGTTGTTGAGCGTCTCTGCTGGGCATACGCGCGATTTGCCCCGGCAGCATTATCTCAGCCCCATCATTGAAAATCGCGAACTGCCTCTGTTTTTCAATAGCTACTGGAGTTTCCCGGCCGGTTTTTTATTCGAGCAACCTTCAGTTCACATTTTGTAGCTTATTGCACCTTCCGGAGTCATTTGCTTGTGTAGCGGATTGATCAAGTTTCGATCAAAAGCCATTCGGTAGCAACAGCATAGCGGGAGGCACCTTTCTATTATTTGGGCACAAGCCTAATAACCATACCAGGGCCTTCGGTGCTTACGTAAATGTAGCCATCTGGTCCCTGGGTTATGGCGCGCACCCTGCCGAGGTTTTCGGCTATTCTTTCCTCATGGGTCACTTTATCGCCGTCGAGCTCCAGCCTGGCCACGTATCGGAACTTTAGCGAACCTACCAGGAGGTTGCCTTTCCAGTCACCATATTTTTCGCTGGTCACGAAGCTCATACCACATGGAGCTATCGAAGGAACCCAATAGTGGAGCGGGTCTTCCATGCCTTTTTTTGTGGTATATTCTGTAAGAATGCTGCCGTCATAGTTTTTGCCATAGCTTACTTCGGGCCATCCGTAGTTTACCCCTTTTTTTACGATGTTTATTTCGTCGCCACCCATTGGCCCATGTTCGTGCGTCCATATTTCGCCAGTGGTGGGATGTATGGCCATTCCTTGAGGGTTTCTATTGCCATAGGTATATATTTCTGGTTTTGCCCCTGATGTACGCACAAAGGGATTGTCCGAAGGCACACTTCCATCTTCGCTTATGCGCAATATTTTTCCGGCATGGTTTTTCAATGTCTGGGCGTTGCTCTTGTTGCCCCTCTCGCCCACCGAAAAATATAGTTGGCCGTCATTGCCAAATTCCATCCGGCCTCCAAAGTGATTGCCTCCACCAACGAAAGGCTCGGCCTGGAATATTACCGACTTATTAATGAGATTAAAACCACCAAGCTTGGCACGCATGATGGCCGTATTGCCACCTCCGGAAACTGGAGCGGCATATGCGATATAGAGCCAACCATTGCTTTGGTAGTCGGGGTGAAGTTGGATCTCGAATAAGCCCCCCTGCCCCTTGTTGTACACGTCGGGCACACCGGTGATGCTCTGTTCGAGTAGTTTGCCTTCTCTGATGATCCTGATCTCTCCATCGCGCTCGGTCACCAGCAGATCTTTGTTGGGCAGAAAGGTGAGCCCCCACGGATTGTCAAGACCGGTGGCCAGGGTATCTATCCGATAGCTTAGTTTTTCTGATTTGATATATTCATAATTTGAATTTGATTCCTGGTCAGGCGTTTCATTTTCATTGTTAGACACACACGAGCTGCCAAAAATGATGAGGGCCAATAATATGTTCATAGGTATAGTTTTCATATCCAACACCTATAACTGCCAATGGGCAAAGATGTTTGGCTACTATAAATAGGAATATGAGCGGCCTGTAAGGCCTAGCGATTATTCCAGGTTGAACTACATCCGCTGGCAGCGTACTCGCAAAAGCGTTATGCACTTTAAGAAGGTAAGGGAAGATTTGTTCCTGGTTTTCAGTTACCAGACAAGCAGTTTATCAGATACTC
>JAAUQL010000049.1 GCA_012033595.1 Cyclobacteriaceae bacterium
GATCATCATGGAGAGGTAGCTGTAGCGAAATCCAAAACTAAATTTATAATAATTGAACATATTGGTATCGAAACCAACTCTCCACCCAGGGAATTGTACAATTGGATAGATTTGGCCTGGGTTTGGTTGTTCACAAAATAGCTACGGCTATAGTCAAAAAATACATTTGCCCTGAGTCTGTAAATATAACTTATACCCCACAGACCGAGATCAGGATACCATACCGGAAAATGGTAGTTGCTCCCAATTTTGAATAATTGGTCGTAGTTTGGCCTGTTATACCCCCTGGCATACACAAAGTTGTCTCCAAACCTTGGAAAAGCCTGTGGGTCTTCCTGCTGGAAAGATGCCTGAAAGACCAGGTTATGATTGTCTGCCAGACCGGGAAAGGTAAACTCAGCATCAGCAAAAAGCTGATCGGCGGTATTGCCATCGATAGACTGATCATAATTGAGCAACAGATATTGACTGTATTTCGAAAAAATATTTTGTCTCGCCTTTTTTCTAATATTATAAAAACCAAGACTTGCCGTGTACGACTGATAGTCAAAATCACGGATGGAATTGCTCAGCGATTCTGAAGTATTGTCGAAATTGACCCTGGTAAAAGAGTATAGCCCCGAAAGGTTCAACTGACGGGCATAAAGTCCGGAGCTCAGGTTGAATGGCACGGCAATACCGGGCCGGAGGGCACTTTCCCACCAGTTGATTTGCCTATATCCAGCCACATTGCCTTGCTGATCTACTACGGCGGCTCGGGTGTTGCGCTGCCCTACATTGGCAGCAAAGGTGAGGATGGGGTAATATTGCGCATAGCTGGCATCAAAAAAGTAAGTTAAATTTTGTTCGTTGCGATTGTACCTGGCGCCCAGGTTCATGCCCAGAGTGTTGAGCAGATTGTTGGAGCGCAACGCCCATTCATAATTTGGATCAGTGAACAGGAAGCTCCAGCTATGGATATTTATGAGTTTTGAGCCAATGGGGTAAGGCTTGCTATCGTATGCCTTGCCGGGGATTTTATTGCTGATATCTCCGGCATCTGAAAATCCTGAAACCGTGCCATACGTCGGCAAATCTATCGGTTCCACCGGACGGATTTCTGCCTCATCATCCATCGGTGAAGCTGGCATTGCTTTGGATATAATATCATTGCCCAGGGAGGTAAATCGACTGAAATAGAGGATGTCGTTTTTGATGGTGACCTGGTACGAGCCCAATGGCGCATCGGTAATCTGGTATACTTTGCCCGTTGGTATATGAAGGCCAAATATGTTGTCGGTGCCGGTGAACGACGCTGAAAAATACAGAAAATCGCCATCGGCATAGGGAATGCCGATCTGGTGATTGGTGAAGGGCAGCAAAAGCTCAACATCGCCATGATTTACCGAAACTTTTAATATACCATTACGACCATATTCGTCTCGAGCCAATACGATGATATGTGCATCATCAGACATCCATTTCGGATACGACAAATAGTATTGCTGATCGTTTGGCAATTGTGCTATTAGCCGGCCATCTTCCGGTGAAATGATGTTGACGGCATAGTTAAGCCCCGGAGTAGCTGTTATCACCGCTATTTTATCGCCGGCATATGACATATCGGGGGAGAGGTATTTTTGTTGATGGGTGATGCGATGGCGTTTTTTAGATGTAAGGTCGTATAGCACCACATTGGAATAGGTCTGCCAAGACCAGCGTGTATCCTGACCCACTTCGGCCCATAGCAGTACCCCATTCCTATAAGTAAAATACTGGTCAAATACCCTTCCCTGTCTGCAAATGAGCTCTTCCTGACCCAGGCTGTCAATAGTAAAAAAGCCACCTATTTGCTTATAGCTCTCTTTATGCATGATGAGTGTGCCGTTTTGCATCACTTGAGGATATTCATACGAGGTAAAGGTGCCTTTTTTATCCTTTTTATTTTTGGTCAATTCCCGCCCCTGCATTGCATCGCCAGTAGTTTCCAAGTTTTGCCATAGACTATCGTAGTATCCCATGGCCTCATTGTAAAATTCGGAAATCGATAAATCTGTGCGCTTTCTGATGGCACTTGAAAATGGGTAAAAAATGCTCCGGTAGGCCGCAGCATCGCGCAACACATCCTTCCAGAATTCATTTCCATATTGAATGCGCCCGTAGCTGGTCAGTAAATAACCCAGAGGGTATTCATTGGGTACAAAGTCTTTGATGGATCCATTTCGTGCTTTTTGGTAGTTGTAGATGTTGTCCTCCATCATCAGGCTTTTGTAGCCATTGAAAAATGAAGGTATTCTGCCCCGTCCCTGGGCAGTCAATACGGTTTCGCTCACCACGGCATCACCTTCGAGAAACCAATCGGGAATACTCAATCCCATAAAAGCACTCCATCCCAACTGGCCGGTAAGTATGGCGGCCACATTGGTGAGTCCGTAGCGGGTGTTCATGTATTGCAGCGCATGCCGGTATTCGTGGATCGAAAGGAGATTGAGCCAGTTGCCCCCAAGGTTGAAGGTGCTTTGGGGGGCATTGAGGTACAGCTCCGATCGAAAAGGCGCCAAACCAACATATCCATTGGAGGCCAATGTTTGGTTTTGCAATACGATATCGATTTTTTTTTGCTTACCACCTATCGTTTGGCGTGTGTTCCGGTTGAGGAAATGCACGGTATTGGCAACATGTTGTGCCTGTGGCTGCATAGATTTGGGATAGATGACCCTGACCGTGTCCGTATCTATTTGCCGCCATTTGAGTGCAGGGGTATTTCCGCCAAATTCCTGCGCTATGGTATGCCCGGTCAACAGGTAGATGGCTGCAAAGATACAGAGGGTGAGTTTCTGCAAAGATGAATGGATAATAATGCTGTTTGATTTCAATTGCTGGGATTTTTGAATAGCTAAAAATAAAAATATCCTTATTGTCACAAAAATTAAATTAAGATCACTTACATCAGGGCCAAGTAAAGACCCTCATTGGCTCGAAGGTCTGGGGGATAAAAATCGGATAGCTACATAGTGGTATATGGCAGCCGCCATCGTATTTAAGCCACTTTGTTAGCACAAGTTTTGGTCAAATCGACAATATGGTATTTTTCTTTTATATTTGAATTATGAATAATTTAGAAAACTACCTGTACATCATTTTTGCAGTTATATATATCATTAGCCGGATAGTAAAGGCCAGAGCCAAGCAGCGAGAAACCAAACTGCCCGAACAAGAACCACAGAGCTACACCAAAACGATAGACAGAAAAGCACCACCGAAGAAGGCATTTTCCTTTGAAGATATCATCAAGGAGTTTGAAAGAAATCTTTCGGGCGATGACTATGCGGACGAAAAACCCGAACCAATACCGGAGCGCAAACTGGAGGCACTCAGACCCAAACCGGCTCCCAGGCCGATGCCCACACCGGCCAACAGGCCATCGGAGTATGAAACCTATGAGGGCATGACCTACGAATCGCAAATGGCCGGACAAAAGGAAGAAGAATATGAATCGCTGTTGGGTAGAAACGAAAGATTTACCATCAAACAAGACGTAGCCAACGAATACGCCAAAATGCTGCAAGATCCGGAAGGAATCAAAAATGCTATTGTGATAAATGAAATAATCAATAGAAAATATTTTTAATTCGCATTTTGCCCTATTTTTTGTTGGCTAAGTTTAGGCTTCAAAAAATATTTGCATAAATTCGCCGCTTCAAAACAACAAAGACATTGAATAGCATACTTTCATATTGTATCATTCTCAATCTTTTCTGGTATAGGCCCGGCCTGGGCTAGCATTTCTACAATTACCTACGCGGTAATTCCTGAGCGATCAGACACGACATATCAAGATTTTAATCACACCAATTATTTTATTTGTTAAAGATGGAATTTCAAATTCTGGTAGCCACCAGTGAGCATCATACATATGCACAAGAGATTTGTGATTTGATGGAATTATCGGCCAAAGCGCGGGGCACCGGTATTGCCAAAAGATCGCCCGAGTATGTCAAAATGAAAATGGACGAGGGCAAGGCAATCATTGCCCTGACGGACAAAGGAGCTTTTGCCGGTTTTTGTTATATAGAATCGTGGGGTGAAAAATTCGCTGCCAACTCAGGGCTGATCATAGCAGAGGAATTTAGAAAAATGGGTCTGGCCATGCGCGTAAAGCGGAAAGCTTTCGAACTGTCCAGGAAAAAATTTCCCAACGCCAAGCTCTTTGGCCTTACCACCAGCCTGGCCGTAATGAAAATCAACTCAGAGCTCGGCTATCGACCGGTCACGTTTTCGGAGTTGACCGATGACGAGCAATTTTGGAAAGGTTGCCAAAGCTGTGTGAATTACGATATTCTGAACCGAACCAACCGCAAACATTGCTTATGCACCGGAATGCTCTACGACCCGGTAGAAAAATACAAGCACAAGCGGAAAACATTTAAACAATACAATGGGAAATACGCCAAATGGCTTAAGGCTAAGGCGGATTTTCTACTGGAAAAATTCAAAAGGTAAACATATTCATTAATATTTTTTGATCATGAGTAAAAAAACAGTTGTTCTAGCGTACAGTGGTGGATTAGACACTTCGTATTGCGTGAAATATTTGACAGAAGACAAAGGCTACGAGGTGCATTCGGTATTGGTGGATACGGGTGGTTTTTCGCCCGAAGAGCTGATTGCCGTAGAAGAGCGGGCGTATAAGATGGGTGTGATCCACCATGAAAACGTATTTGCCACACAAGATTTCTATCAACAATGTATCCGCTACATGATCTACGGCAATACGCTTCGCAACAATACCTACCCGCTTTCGGTAAGCGCAGAGCGGGTGTTTCAGGCCAAAGCCATTGCCGAATATGCCCGGAAGACAGGTGCAGACGCAGTGGCTCATGGCAGCACAGGCGCAGGCAACGACCAGGTGCGGTTCGATATGATTTTCAACATCATGATTCCCGGTGTAGAAGTGATCACCCCCATACGCGATATGAAACTTTCGCGCGAAGCGGAAATTGAATACCTTAAGAGCAAAGGAGTAGAAATGGACTGGTCCAAAAACAAATACTCCATCAACCAGGGCATTTGGGGCACCTCCGTCGGTGGCAAAGAAACGCTGACATCAGACCAATACCTGCCCAATGATGCCTTCCCAAGGCAGTGTACCCGGGAAGGTTCGGAATGATGCGCTTGCATTTTGAAAAGGGAGAATTGGTGGGTATAAATGACGAAACATTTGAGAACCCGGTAAATGCCATACAGCACCTCCAGGCCATGGCTGCTGCCTATGCCATCGGTCGTGATATTCACGTTGGCGACACCATTATCGGTATCAAGGGTCGGGTCGGTTTTGAAGCAGCCGCACCGCTTATTATCATCAAAGCCCATCATCTGCTCGAAAAACACGTGCTCACCAAGTGGCAGCAGTATTGGAAAGAGCAACTTGGCAACTGGTATGGCATGCTCGTGCACGAAGGCCAATTTCTGGAACCGGTGCTGAGAAATGTGGAGAAATTCCTTGAAGACACACAGGAGCATGTCACAGGAGAAGTTATCGTGGAGTTGATGCCTTACCGATTTGTTTTGCAAGGCATTAAATCACCCTTCGATCTGATGGCCTCTGAATTTGGATCGTATGGTGAAATGAACAAAGGATATACCGGCGAGGATGTAAAGGGGTTTTCCAAAATGCTTTCCAACCAGGTGATGATTTACAACAAAGTGAAAGAGAAAAATGAGCAAGCTTAAAGCAGGTATAATTGGCGGTGCAGGATATACCGGTGGTGAGCTGATCAGGATACTGCTCCACCACCCCGGTGTGGAGCTCACCTTCGTGCACAGTGCGAGCAACGGCGGCAATCCATTTCACAAAGTGCATACAGACCTGATTGGCGAAACGGACATGAGATTTACCGATCGGTTTGATGACAGCCAGATAGACGTTTTATTTCTATGTTCCGGCCATGGGCAATCCGCCAGTTTTCTAATCGAAAACAAAGTAAGAGATGACGTCAGGGTCATTGACCTGAGTCAGGATTTTAGAATTAAACACACAAATCAGGTAAGACCATTTACATATGGGTTGGTGGAGGCTGAGTACGAGTCTATCAAAAAGCCGCAATATTGCCAACCCGGGATGCTTTGCGACCTGCATCCAATTGGGACTGATCCCGCTGGGAAAGGCGGGGAAACTAAACGCCGAAATCCACATCAGTGCCATTACGGGCTCAACGGGAGCGGGACAAAAACCCACGGCCACTTCGCACTTCTCCTGGCGAAACAACAACATTTCGGTCTATAAAGCATTTGAGCACCAGCACCTTAACGAGATCGGCCAGAGCTTGTCGGGCTGGCAAAAAGGTTTTGATCAAGAGATCAACTTTATTCCGTTCAGGGGCAATTTTACCAGGGGAATTTTGGCATCGATTTACATGGACACCGATTTGAGCGAGATGGATTTAATACAGCTTTTCAAGGAGTATTATGCTTCATATCCCTTTGTGCATGTGTCAGATGACAATATAGATTTGAAACAGGTGGTGAATACCAACAAAGGGTTGCTTCATATCGAAAAGCATGGGAAAAAGGCATTTATTTTGTCAGCAATCGACAACCTGGTAAAGGGGGCTTCGGGTCAGGCGGTGCAAAATATGAACCTGATGTGCGGGCTGAATGAACGGGCTGGTTTGAATTTGAAAGGGGTGGCTTTTTAGATAGTACATAACATTAAACACAATCGCTTATGTGCATTGGAATATACCAATGTGGTAAATATCCGCTTGCAAAAATCGTTTGATGACAGTGTCTTTACGATTGATGGATTTAGGATCATTGCAAATAGAAAGGAGATTGCCGTGCCTCGTCCGGCAGGCGGGTCTCCTCCTGAAAAAGGATTACCGATGACGTATGGTTATAAGGTGCAAAAAACTAACAACAAGAAGCCGTCATTGCGAACGCGGTTTTTTCACCGCGTGCGGCAATCTGTCTATTGTGCATGTCCAGGCAACAAACAGCCAGCCAGACCGTGTTTGATATTGGCGAAATCCCCGCCCCGTCGGTGAGGCAAGATTGCAAATTGATAGAGATTGCCGCGCCCTTAAAAAGGGCTCGCAATGACGGTAGTTTTTTAGTTTGGTTTGACCTACCACGTCATTTCGATTTGTGTTTTTTGAAAAAATATGAGTTCTCGTGGTGAGGGCTTCTTATTAGTTCAATCTGTTTTTTACTATAGGAAATATAATTGAAGCATAAATAAAACATGAAACACTTTTTAAACATACACGACGTCAAAGACCTCAACGCACTGGTGCAAGAGGCGCTTAAATGCAAGAAAACCCCAAAGGCCAACCGCAAATTGGGCAAGAACAAAACACTGGGGTTGATCTTTATGAATCCCAGTCTGCGCACACGGCTTTCTACCCAAAAGGCCGGGATCAACCTCGGTATGGATGTGATGGTGATGAACTTTGCCGGAGAGGGCTGGGCATTGGAAACAGAAGAAGGGGTGATTATGAATGGCGACAAAGCCGAGCATATCATAGAAGCCGCCGCGGTAGTGGGTTCGTATTGCGACATCATCGGTCTGCGGTCTTTTCCGACGCTGAAGGATCGGGCACTGGACTATTCCGATCACGTGATCAATGCATTTGTAAAATATGCCGGGGTGCCCATCGTCAACCTGGAATCTGCCACGGTGCATCCCTGCCAGAGCCTTACCGATGTGATGACGATAGAAGAGACCAAAAGCCGCAAAAAACCCCGGGTGGTGCTCACCTGGGCGCCGCACCCGCGGGCATTGCCACAGTCGGTGGCCAACTCCTTTGCCGAATGGATGAATCGCACGGATTATGAATTTATCATCGCCAATCCGGAGGGCTACGACCTTGCCAAGGAATTTGCCGGCAAAGCACAAATAGTCCATAACCCGGAAGAAGCATACAAAGGAGCGGATTATATTTATGCCAAAAACTGGTCGTCGTACGAAGACTACGGACAGATACTGCTGCAGGATGAAAACTGGATGGTGGACGAACGCAAAATGAATCTGACCAACAATGCCAAATTTATGCACTGCCTGCCCGTACGCCGCAATGTGGTGGTGAGCGATGCCGTGATCGACAGCAAACATGCTCTCGTAATTCGCGAGGCGGCCAACCGCGAGTTTGCCGCCCAGGCCGTATTAAAACAAATATTGAACAATGGATAAACCAATACTTCGCATATTCAAAATAGGAGGGAAGGTAGTGGAGGATGAGCGGCAGCTCCTGGCATTTTTGAAATCTTTCTCCGATATACATGAGAATAAAATATTGATACACGGCGGTGGCAAATGGGTATCGGAGATGAGCCAACGACTGGGCATTGAAGTTACCATGGTGGAAGGCCGAAGAGTAACTGATGCGCAGACATTGGAAGTGGTAAAAATGATGCTTGCAGGGGTAGCCAACAAAAATGTGGTGAGCAAGCTGCAAGCCTGCGGCTGCAACGCCATAGGGCTGACGGGGGCTGATGGCAATAGCATAAAATCCGAGAAAAGACCGATAAAAAACGGTATCGACTACGGCTTTGTGGGCGATGTAAAAGAAATTGACGCCACCATTATTAAGCAACTGATCAGCCTGAGTCTGGTGCCGGTATTTGCTGCAATGACACACGACGGACATGGCCAGATGCTCAATACCAATGCCGATACCATTGCTTCCAGTGTGGCTGTGGGCATGGCGTCGGGGTTTGACGTTGAACTGAACTACTGCTTCGAACTGAACGGAGTCTTGGAAGATATCGATGATCCGGAAAGTGTAATCCCGGACATCGATCCGGTAAAATACAACGATCTTAAAGCCCGGGGCATCATCAACTCCGGGATGATCCCAAAAATAGACAATGCCTTCGAAGCGCTAAAATCCGGCGTTAAAGCCGTCAGGATTATGAATTCAAAAGATATGGATAAATTGGCCAACGGGGCATTGCAGGTCGGAACCGTAATTCAAAATTAAAAAAAATGCAGATGGATCAATATATACAATTGCTGCAAAAGCTCATCGAAACGCCATCGATAAGCAGAGAAGAGGAGCATACGGCACAGATCATCCATGATTTTTTTGCTTCACATTCTATAGAAACGCAGCGCATTAAAAATAATGTCATCGTCCGCAATAAGCATTTTACCCAGGACAAACCGCTTATCTTGCTCAATTCGCACCATGACACGGTAAAGCCAAACGCCTCCTGGAAAAAAGACCCCTTTTTTCCACTCATCATCGACCGAAGGCTATATGGTCTTGGCAGCAACGATGCCGGAGGGCCACTCGTGGCACTGATGGCCGCATTCATGCATTTTTATGATCACAAAAATTTGCCCTACAATCTCATTTTTACCGCTACGGCAGAGGAAGAAATAAGTGGTAAAAATGGAGTGGCGCTGGTATTGCCTCACTTGGGGCCTATTGAATTTGCCATTGTAGGCGAGCCGACCCGATTGAAAATGGCTATAGCCGAAAAAGGACTTATGGTTTTGGATTGCACCGTCAGAGGCCAATCAGGACATGCTGCACGCGATGAAGGAGAAAACGCCATTTATAATGCCCTGGACGATATCCATTGGTTCCAGTCGTACCGCTTCGACAGACAATCTGACTTGCTTGGCGCCATGAAAATGAGCGTGACGGTGATCAATGCAGGCACTCAACATAATGTAGTGCCCGACGAGTGTCGATTTGTAGTGGATTTGCGTACTACAGATGCCTATACCAACGAAGAAATCCTGGATATCATCGCCAAAAATGTGCAATGCGAAGTAGTGCCAAGGTCAACACGGCTACAGGCATCAGGCTTGCCAGGAGGCCATCTGCTGCTCGCCCTGGCCAAAAAATTAAAAATAGATACTTTTGGCTCGCCAACGCTTTCCGACCAGGCATTGATGCCCTTCCCATCTGTAAAGATCGGTCCCGGAGATTCAGCCAGATCGCACACCGCAGATGAATTTATCGAGTTGGACGAGATCAGAGGTGGCATGGAATTGTATCTGAAGATGTTGAAGGCGCTGTTATGATTATTTAATTGAAAATGCACATATTAAAAAATTTTGCTCCGGCAACCAGACATCTTAAGATTTTTTGCAGTTTGATGTAGGAACTTCGTGGTCTTGTATAACGGGCTTCAAAAAAAAGCGCAGAATGATCTGAAACACGAAACGGCGTAGATCAGGAAGAGCAATATTGCTAAAATAGAAAATGCATAAGAAAATATTCAACGTTCAAACACAATCGAATTTTTGAAGTTGGCCTTCTCACAGAGATTGGCCTGACTTTTTTATAACATGGTTCATAACAGAAAACAATAAATGACACATCCTAAAAACAAACTTTGGCAAAAAGATACCGGTGTACATGAAGAAATAGACCGATTTACCGTCGGTATGGATCGGGAGCTGGATATGCTCCTGGCCAAATATGATGCACTTGGGTCACTGGCGCATATTAAAATGCTTGCCTCTATCGGATTACTGGAGCATTCAGAATTGGAAACTTTGTCAAAGGAGTTGACACATATCCACATGGAAATTGAACGCGGTAATTTTCGTATCGAAGATGGCATAGAGGATGTACATTCGCAGGTAGAGCTGATGCTCACCAACAGATTGGGCGATATGGGTAAAAAATCCATTCGGGACGCTCGCGCAACGATCAGGTCTTGCTGGATCTGAAGCTCTTTATGCGGTCAGAAGTTTTAGCGATGGTCAGTTTGGTTCAGCAATTATTTGATCGCCTCATCTCGCTCAGCAATCAATACAAAGAGGTGCTTATGCCCGGTTACACCCATTTGCAAGTGGCCATGCCGTCCTCATTTGGCTTGTGGTTTGGCGCCTATGCCGAGTCCCTTGCCGATGATTTATTGATCTTGAAATCAGCCTATGAGATTGTCAATAGAAATCCACTCGGATCGGCAGCTGGTTATGGCTCTTCTTTTCCGCTCAATCGACAGATGACTTCCGACTTGCTGGCATTCGAATCGATGAACTACAACGTAGTTTATGCGCAGATGGGCCGCGGTAAATCGGAGAAAATCCTCAGCAATGCCATGGCCAATATCGCTGAGACAATGGGCAAATTTGCCATGGACATTTGTCTGTACATGGGCCAAAACCACGCTTTCATCACGTTTCCGGAGGAGTACACTACAGGTTCGAGCATAATGCCGCATAAGAAAAACCCCGATGTCTTTGAGCTGATTCGTGCCCGGTGCAACAAACTTAAGGCTTTGCCCAATGAAATTGCGATGATCACCACCAACCTGCCATCGGGCTATCACCGCGACCTGCAACTGATCAAAGAGGGTTTTGTGCCCGCTTTCGAAAACCTGAAATCCTGCCTTTTTATGTCGCATTTTATGCTTGAGCAAATAAAAGTGCAAGAAAATATTGTCGGGGACGACAAATACAAGTATATGTTCAGTGTAGAACTGGTCAATCAGCTTGTTTTGGAAGGGATGCCTTTTAGAGATGCTTATATCGAGGTGGGGCGCAGGATCGAAAAAGGAACGTTTGAAGTGCCCTCAAAACTAGCTCATACCCATGCTGGCAGCCTGGGCAATTTGTGCAATGGAGAAATTACAGAGCGCTTTAACGTTTCACGCTCTTTTTTCGAAGATCAGGAAAAACTGGTGAGAAAAGCTTTTGAAGCCCTGTTGGTGTAAAGGATTCAAAGGCAATCATCAGGCATTTTTCCCATTCTAAACCCCTTGTTTGCCTTCATTGTGAGGTAACCATTTTTACAAGACGCATAAATATAAATGACGATAGATAAAGGTACCTTTACCTACGGCCTAACTGTGGAATGGGACTAAAAGCCTCCAGACACAAGCAGGTATAAACATGTCATCGGTACCCTTCATTTACCTTACGTGCCTGGCGTATTCTATTGCGACCTTGCGGTCATGTTTTTTAACCGAAAAGGTCGCAAAAGAACACTAAACCAAGCCCACAGGTCGCCAAGATTTTTACTGCAAAGGTCGTAAAGCTCGTCACGAACCTCAATTTACCGTTCGTGTCTTGCGTTTTGGGGCATTGACTATAAGCCAGCAGGTACCCATGGGTATGAATCCGTCATCGGTAAAAGCGCTAGTGCAGCCTTGCAAGGTGGCAACCTCTGCCAAAGTTAAAGATGATTAACAAAACTCTTCAAATACACCGGAGAGGTGTTCACCTATCACTTGTGCCGATCGACCTTCTATGTGATGACGCTCTACAAAATGCACCAATTCTCCATCCTTGAACAAAGCGATGGAAGGTGAAGAAGGGGGGAAGGGCAAGGTGTATTCACGTGCTTTGGCTGTGGCTTCCTGATCTACACCGGCAAAAACCGTGGCCAGGTTAGCTGGTTTTTTGCTTGCAGTTTGCAAGGCCATGGCCACACCCGGACGCGCTGTTCCGGCCGCGCAGCCGCACACCGAGTTGATTACCAGCAAGGTGGTGCCACTTTTATCGGTCAGGTGTTTCTTAACTTCTTCAGCACTTTTCAGTTCATCGAAGCCGATATTCGTTAATTCTGCCCGCATAGGGCGTACTAATTCTTCTGGATACATATTGATACAACAATTATTATTTAAATTATATAAATCCCAATTCGAGTTTGGCAGCTTCCGACATCATATCGGGGCTGTATGGCGGATCGAAGGTGACCTCAACCTGTACGTCATTTACATCCCTGAGCTGTTTGATTTTTGTTTCCACTTCGCTCGGAATGGTTTCCGCTGCCGGGCAGGCCGGAGATGTGAGTGTCATTTTCACAAATACATTATTGATGGGGTAGATCGATACCTCATAGATCAGTCCCAGTTCGTATATGTCCACCGGTATTTCAGGATCGTACACTGTCTTGATGGCAGCCATCACCCTGTCCCTCAATGATTCTTCCGCATGCTTGGTTTCTTCCATGGTGCTAGTTCAATTTGCTTTTGTACGCCAGGGCGTACAATTTCATTTGCTTGATCATGGCCACCAGGCCATTGGATCGCTGCGAGCCTATGATCTGACCCATCCCTATTTTTTCTATAAAATAAAGATCGGCATTTAAGATGCTATCAATCTTTTGATCGGACAACACCCTGATTAACAAACTGATCAGTCCTTTGGTGATTTCAGTATTGCTATCCGCTTTGTAGTTGATCCGCTCTCCCTCCAGTCCGGCGGTCAGCCACACTTTCGACTGGCATCCTTTTATAATATTATCTTCCGTCTTATGTTTCTCTTCAAGTGGCGGCAGTTTTTGTCCAAGTTCCATAATGTAGAAAATGGTGCTTTCACGGTCATCGCCCAAAAAGGAGAACTCTTCAATGATTTCATCCTGAATGTCTTTGATTGATGCCTTGATATCTTTATTTACCTCCATTTTTCTACAATCTGTTTTAAACTTTCCACAAAAAAGTTGACTTCTTCTATGGTATTATAAATTGAAAAAGATGCTCTAATGGTGCCCTCAATACCAAATTGGTGCATGAGGGGCTGGGTGCAGTGGTGCCCTGTTCGCACCGCGATCCCTTTGGCATCGAGCATCATACCGATATCGAAATGGTGCATGCCTTCCATCACAAAAGAAACCACGCCGATTTTTTCATCCGCTTCTCCAATGATTTTAAGGCCACGGATTTCCTTCAATTGTTTTGTGGCGGCTTGCAAGAGCGATTGTTCATAGCGCAAGAGTTCAGATTTATCTCCGAGCCCTTCTACAAAATCGATGGCGGCCTTAAAGGCGATCACATCGGCTATATTGGGCGTTCCTGCTTCAAATTTGTACGGAATTTCGGCGTAAGTGGTCTTTTCGAAAGTTACTTCTTTGATCATCTCACCGCCACCCTGATAGGGATTCATGGCTTCGAGTAGCGAACGCTTACCATACAAAACGCCTACGCCGGTCGGGCCAAAGAGTTTGTGTGCCGAGAAAGCATAAAAGTCGCAGTCAAGGGCTTGCACGTCCACATCGATATGGGCAGTGGCTTGCGCGCCATCCAGTAACACCACCGCTCCGGCGTTATGCGCCATTCTGATGATTTCGGCTACAGGATTGATGGTGCCTAGTGAGTTGGATACATGATTTACAGCCACAATTTTTGTTTTTGAGCCAATAAGATGCGCTAAATCTGCTAGTACCAGATTGCCCTTTTCATCAACAGGAATCACCTTGAGTGTTGCATTCTTTTCTTCGCATAGCAGTTGCCATGGAACAATATTGGAATGGTGCTCCAACGCAGAAATGATCACTTCATCACCTGCCCCCAGGAATTTTCTTCCATAGGCAGTGGCCACCAGGTTGATACTCGCCGTGGTGCCTGAAGTGAATATTATTTCATCGGCCTCTGGTGCATGAATAAATTGCCGGATGGTACGGCGCGTATCTTCATAAGCGGCAGTCGCCTTTTCGGCCAAAGCATGCAAACCACGATGGATATTGGCATTGTATTGCCTGTAATATCCCGCCAGGGCTTCTATAACCACTTCGGGTTTTTGAGTGGTGGCGGCATTGTCGAAATACACCAGATTTTTGCCGTTTACCTGGCGTTGAAGCACAGGGAAACGCCCACGCAAAACGTGCACGTCAAATTTGTCGGCTATATGTGGAGTGGGTTGGTTCATAATTAATCGAGGCGGTTTTTCATTTCTTCTGCGACAAAGTCATGCAAAAAACCAATGCTAATTTTATCCAGCACATCATCCACAAACGCATGCAACAGCATGGCGCGGGCACTGGCTTTGCTGATACCCCGTGACCGCAGGTAAAACATCTGTTCGTCGTCGAGCTGGCCGGTGGTGCATCCGTGCGAACACTTTACATCATCTGCCCATATCTCCAACTGCGGCTTGGAGTTCATCGAAGCCGTGTCGGTAAGCAGGATATTTTTGTTAGATTGAAAGGCATTGGTTTTTTGCGCATTGGGCCTCACGAAGATTTTTCCATTAAAGACTGCCTTGGCAGTATCGTCAAGTATGCCTTTGTAAATCTCATTGCTGAAGCAATGGGGCATTTTATGATCTACCACAGTATGGTTGTCGATATGATTGTCGCCATGTGCCACGTACAATCCGAACATATGTGTTTCGCAATTTTCATCTTCCAGATCCACGTTCAGGTTGTTGCGGATTATTTTACCTTCTAAGGTGAAAACGTAAGATTTCACCACGCTGTCTTTGCTTTGCGTAATAAAGGTGTTGTCCACGTGATAGGTGCTGGCACTTTGATTTTGGAGTTTGTAATAATCCAGTAGTGCATTGGCTCCTACTACGATTTCGGAAACATGGTTGGAAAAGTGATCTTCGGAATGATCGGAGGAATAGGATTCAACGATGCTTAACCGGGCTCCGGGTTCGGCCAAAATCAGGCTGCGCGATTGGTAAATGGCATGACCCGGATGGTCCGTGCCACTGTAATGCAGCAAAATGGGCTTATCAATTTGCACATTTTTATCAACTTTTATAAAGATACCTTCATAAGAAAATATCGTGTTGAGCGAGGCAAAAGCATCATTGTTTTTAATGGCGTATTTGCCAAGATGCGATTCTATGTCTTTCGCATTGTGGTGCAATGCTTCTTGCAATGTGCTTATGCTCAATCCCTTGGGCAGATTCTGGCTCACTTTTGACTGATCTATCACACCGTTATTGATGTAGATATGATGGGCATCGGCATTGTGGAAGAGCGCATTTGCGCCATGCACTGATGTTCTGCCCATCATCGAAAGGTCTGCAAATTGGAATTTTTTATCTAAAATGCGGCCCAACTGGGTATAGCGATATTCTTCGTCTTTGGGCTTTGGCAGTCCGGAAAACGAATGTAATGTACGCGTCCGCAATTCTTGCCAAAAGCCCTGTCCGAGGCCATTCAATTGACTTTCGAATGTTTTATAACTGTCTTTTAACTGTTCGATCATAATATTTTTTTACAGTTAAAAAATTAAGAAACCACACCGTCTGCATCGGCTTTTATCCAATCGTACCCTTTTTCTTCCAGCTCCAGCGCCAGGGATTTATCTCCCGATTTTACGATGCGACCATTGTAGAGTACATGAACAAAATCAGGAACGATATAGTCGAGCAGTCGTTGATAATGTGTGACTACTATAGTTGCATTTTCGCCGGTTTTAAGCTTGTTTACCCCGCTGGCCACTATGCGGAGGGCATCGATATCGAGGCCCGAATCTGTTTCGTCGAGAATGGCAAGCTTTGGCTCCAACATGGCCATTTGAAATATTTCGTTTCTTTTTTTCTCCCCACCAGAAAAACCCTCATTGAGCGAGCGATTGATCAGCTTTTGATCTATTTCCACCAGCGCCATTTTTTCTTTCATCAATTTCAGAAAACTCACCGCATCGAGCGGATCCATCCCTCGATATTTGCGGATCTGATTGAGCGCCGTGCGGAGGAAATTATTGGAGCTGACCCCGGGTATTTCCACAGGGTACTGGAAGGCGAGAAAAAGTCCCTCGCGAGCCCGGTCTTCGGGGGCAAGATCGAGTATGTCTTTGCCCAGGAATTCTACCTCTCCTTCTGTGATTTCATATTCTTCCCTGCCGGCCAATACGGATGCCAGTGTGCTTTTGCCGGAGCCATTGGGCCCCATAATGGCATGTACTTCACCAGGATTTATTTCCAGATTGATACCTTAAGAATAGGCTGGCCATCGATGGCTGCATGCAAATTTTTGATTTTTAACATCTTGTTTGTTTTTGTGAGTTATCCTACGCTGCCCTCCAGTGTGAGCGCCAAAAGTTTCTGTGCTTCAACCGCAAATTCCATCGGCAGCTTGTTGAGCACTTCTTTGGCATAGCCATTCACGATCAGTGCCACGGCATTTTCGGTGTCTATACCGCGCTGGTTGCAGTAAAAAATCTGATCTTCACCAATTTTGGAGGTGGTGGCCTCGTGCTCTACTTTGGCAGAGCTGTTATCAATTTCAATGTACGGAAAGGTATGGGCGCCACATTTATCGCCCATGAGCAAAGAGTCGCATTGAGAGAAATTCCTGGCATTTTCGGCTCTTTTATGGATTTTCACCAATCCACGATAGCTGTTTTGGCTTTTCCCTGCCGAAATCCCCTTGGAGATGATTGTGCTGTTCGTGTTTTTGCCCAGGTGGATCATTTTGCTGCCGGTATCAGCCTGTTGGTAGTTGTTGGTGACGGCTACGGAATAAAATTCTCCGATGGAATGGTCGCCCTTCAACACACAACTAGGGTATTTCCAGGTGATGGCAGAGCCGGTTTCTACCTGTGTCCAGGAGATTTTGGAATAATCGCCCTTGCATAGCCCTCGCTTGGTCACAAAATTATAAATACCGCCTTTGCCTTCTTTATTGCCCGGATACCAGTTTTGCACGGTGGAGTATTTGACCTCGGCTCTGGATTCCGCATATATTTCTACCACCGCAGCGTGGAGCTGATTCTCGTCCCGTTGCGGAGCGGTGCAGCCTTCGAGATAGCTGACATAAGAACCTTCATCGGCTACGATCAGCGTCCGCTCAAATTGCCCGGTTCCCGAAGCATTGATTCGAAAATAGGTCGATAATTCCATCGGACAGCGCACTCCTTTGGGTATATAGCAAAATGAACCATCTGTAAACACGGCGGAATTTAAGGCTGCATAATAATTGTCGGTCATGGGCACTACCGCACCCAGATATTTTTTTACCAATTCCGGATGCTCCTGAACTGCCTCACTAAAAGAGCAGAAGATAATACCCAATTCTGCCAGGGTTTTCTTAAAAGTGGTCTTAACTGACACACTATCTATTACCGCATCGACTGCCACACCAGATAGCCTCTTTTGCTCTTCGAGCGATATACCCAGCTTTTTAAAGGTCTCCAACAAATCGGGGTCAACTTCGTCGAGGCTGCTCAGCGTTTTTTTTGGCTTAGGAGCCGAATAGTATATGATGTCCTGAAAATCGATTTTGGGATAGTGCACATTGGGCCATGTGGGTTCTTCCAGGGTGACCCAATGCCTAAATGCCTTCAGACGCAATTCCAGCATCCATTCAGGTTCCTTTTTCTTGGCTGAAATAAACCTGATGATATCTTCATTGATGCCCTTGGGTGCAGAATCGTTCTCAATCAAGGTTTCAAATCCATACTTATATTCAGAGGAAGTAAGCTCTTCCAATATCTGGTTATCCTTACTCATTTTAAATCCTATTGTTATTTAGATTTATTATAAACTAGCGCAAAAGTACAACAGAAAAGGCAAAAAAATGTTTGATCAGATGGATAATTTGAGCTGGAATACAAATTACTTCAACACAGTCAGCTCCTTATTCTGGCACTTTCCGAACAACATAAAAAAATATGCTTCACTTGTTGTTGCGTCAGCAGATGAATTAAATGCCTTATGGGGTACTCCATTCCTCTTTCACGTTGTATACTTACGCCAAGTGACTGGCATTATCAGTCACTATCAACGTCACTTAGATTCAAGAGCGTGTAGATTTTGTAGATATGAAACATCAAAATAAGTCTAAAACATCGGCACAGACCAAAAGTGTATTTGTGTCAATCGCTTTTATATCATTTCATCAATAGCTGGATTTGATAGAGACCAGGTGGCCACTACGCTCCTCAAAAGCAGGTGCTGCCTCGCTTCAAGTCACATTTCCGGAAAACTTTTTACTTTATATTTTATATTTGAGCCAAATCCAGAATTCTTATGTCCACTATTTATTTTTTCACACTCGTACTATCTACTTTCTTTCATATTTATTCGCCTTCAAAACAGGATTTTCCGGTAAATTTTGATCTGTCGGCCTATTCGCCACAACAGGGAATATCGGTGAAGACTGAGAAAAACCAATTGAAGATAGAATGGACTGGGGAGCAAACACAATATAAATTGGAGCTGGCCATTGAAAAAGGCAGTCCGGTTTTTACCACCTTACAATCTAAAAACACAAAGGGCAAATGGCAGACTATGGCCAGAGATTTTGTTCCGGAGTATAGCATAGTATCGGGCATCAGAAGGGTAACGCAACAGCAAACCGAACCGTTGGAGGCGCTGGGTAAAACCCTGGATTCCACCTTGCTCAATACCATCAAATGGGATGCCTTTTGGGATGCCCCCTTGTTCATTTCAGAAACTCCTTCCACCATCAGGTTGGGATCTATTCCGGCATCGGAACCTTTTGCCAATCATCCTGGTATGCCCAGAAAGGCCTCGGAAATCGATAGATCCAAAGCCGAATTCCAGGTGAAGACCTGCAAATTGATCAGCAATGGAAAAAGATTGGAAATACACCTCGATGGTGTTCGGGCAGGTATTTTTGACGGATATTTACAGATCGACATCATCAATCATTCTAATTTGATCAGGATGATGCTGGTAGCCAGGACAATACATTCTTCGGTGGCCTTCAAATACAATGCAGGCCTTTCGGGCTTGCCAATGGTGGCAGAGAAGCAACTGGTGTGGACAGGTTTAAATGGGGAATTGAACCAGCACCTCATTGAGGATGCTGCCGCAGACCAGTTGATAGTAGTCAAATCTGCCAATCGCATGATTGCCTGCGAACTCACCAATGGCGCTATGGCATTGTTTCCTCCACCACATAGTTTTTATTGGGCGCGGGAAACCGAAGAAAACCTGGGCTATAGCTGGTACAAAAACGAGGGCGAAGGCCGCTTTGGCATTGGCGTAAGACAAGCAGAACAAGAAGAAAACCCCGAGTTTTATAAGAACTTTGCCTTGTACAGTGCCCGTCCGGGGACCTGGCAGCGCATGCCTTTTTTCATTAATCTCTCAGATGGGTCGGGCGATAGTGCCATTCAGTCGTCATTGCGCTATACCCATGGCGATAAGTATCAGGCACTGGACGGATACAAAGTAATGGGGCACCATTACCATGTAGGGCTTGTGGACAGGCTCCAGAAAGCCAAAGAAGATGGTTATATCATCAATGATGTGGCTACGCTCAAGAATGTAGGGATGGACATCTACGGGGTGATCGACGGGGTACGGGACAAAGCAGGCCGTCGCGATACAGGAGAGGCATATCTCAAAGGCCTCGACATGTACTACAAAGCCGCACGGAGCCAGTCAGATGCAAATTTTCTGCTGATGCCATGTGATGAAAACAGCACCAATGGAAGGAAACCAGATATGGGAGGTCACTACGATATTATCCCGTCTAAGCCCATATTTTGGAGACCAAAACGCGATGAAGGGCAAGCGCTGATGGAAATGCACCCCAAATATGGCAAAGTGTACAACCTGGGAGAACCTATGGATATGATGAAAATGGCAGAAAAGGAAAATGTGCTCATAGCTATTCCACATCCTGATTCCAAGGGTTCGACCGGATATCCGGAGGCCATTGAAAATTCTCCGCAATACCTGCATCCCAATTATTTTGGGCTGGGCTACCGCTGGGGAATGGGCATAGATGCATCCGAAACCAGGCTGGGCGAATACCGATTTTTAACACTATGGGATAAAACCAATAATCACCTTGCACAAAAAGGCCTTCCTCCCAAATACGCCATTGCCATCTCTGAGGCACGATCCGACATGGGTACTCGAGGCAAGCCTGCAAGCGATGATATCTATGGAATGTCTCCGGTAAATTATCTCAAAATTGACAAAATACCTTCAATTGATGATATGAGCCCGATTGTGAACGCACTAAAAAATGGCGACTTCTTCATCACCACCGGCGAAATATTGCTGAGCGATTATGAAATAAAAAAATCTGCAGGGTCGTATCTCCTTTCTGCTAAAATAACCTGGACCTTTCCTCTGGACATCGTGGAATTTGTCTGGGGTGATGGCGAAACCATACATCGTGAACTCATGTCGGTAAGCGAACTGCCTGCTTTTGGTTCAAAAGTATTTGAGTTCCCCTTTGACCTGCAAGGCAAAAAATGGATAAGATTTGCTGCCTGGGACATGGCCACCAATGGAGTGCTTGGCCAGCCGGTCGATTTGACCATATTGAAATAAATGACTACTGGTCGAGCCATTCGCGGAAACTGGCCGCTTTTTCGATGCTGACCAGGGTGTCCAACAATCCATCGGGGCAGGGTTTCAATGTCAATTTCATGCGATTGCGGCTGTAAGAACTCATGGAGGCTATAGACTTCATTTGAATGATGAATTTTCTATTGATACGAAAAAAAACCGTCGGGTTCAAGAGCGGCTCAAGGCGGTCGAGTGAGTAGTCGATGGGAATCCGTTGTCCATCGATTTGCATCAAAAACACCATTTTATCCATTGCGAAAAAATAGGCAATGTCTTCGACTACAATGGTTTTGATCTTGTTGCCAACTTCTACCAGAAACGTTTTTTAAAGTATTTGGTACCGGCCACCATATCCCGCGCTATAAGGTCAACATCAGCTTGAAACAATTGCCTCATTTGATGAAATTTCAACAATCCTGCCGCCAGTTCTTCTTTCTTTATGGGCTTAAGCAAATAAGCAATACTGTGCAATTCAAATGCTTTGATGGCATATTGATCATACGCTGTGGTGAAAATTACCGGCCATTTGGGAATCACTTTTTCAAAAATGCCAAAGCATAGACCGTCCGAAAGCTGGATGTCGAGAAAGACGAGGTCTGGCGGGTTTACTTGTAGTAATTTGACAGCCTCAGCGATACTCGGTGCAACACCCAAAACCTCTATTTGTTGATCTAGCGATTTCAATTGATTACGCAACCTTTCGGCAGCATGATATTCGTCTTCTACGATTAGCACATTCATTTTTTAGGGTATTAATGGTAAAACCGCTATAAAATTATGATCTGTCAGCTTAAAATCCGGAACCTGAGCAGAAATGTGAGCATACCTTTTTTTGAGATTGGCAAGACCGACGCCCGATGAATGAGCCAGGTGGGTTTTCTTGCGCAGTTTATTACTGACAATTAAGCTTTTTCCTATAATTCCGATCTGGATGGTGAGGGGCACTGCAGGAGAGAAGGCATTGTGCTTTATGGCATTTTCCAACAAAAGTTGGAGCGATAAAGGCGGGAGGTGATATGCCATGTATTCGGCAGGTAGGTCAATTTCCCATTCAATTCCTTCGCCGTGGCGAATTTGTTGCAAAAAAAAGTAGGCGTGCGAAAATTGGATTTCTTCCGATAAGGCCACCAAAGGTTTTTCGATGGTTTCAAGTACATACCGATACACATCAGCAAATGCTTCAATAAATTGCTCGGCTAAGTTGGCATCCCGGTGCACCAGGCCTGAAAGTACGTTTAGACTGTTGAACATAAAATGCGGATTGATTTGTTGTTTCAAGGTTTCAAAACGCATGCTATTGAGTTCACTTTGAAGTAGTTCTTTTTCATTTTCACTCTTTTTTCTGGCGAAATACCATGTCCATGCTTCCAGAAACATTACAATAATCAGATTGATAACCGAGGCGATCAAGGCATTGGTTATGATCATGCTTGTTAGTCCTTCTCTGTAGGGGGAAAGGGAATGTGCCAATATAGTAACAAGGGAGCCGCCAAAAGCAGCAATCAATACTGTAAAGATCAATTCCAAGGATATTCTGATAACCCAGTGTTTTTCCCAGGGGAGTTGCCGGTTGAAATGCGACACCATGTATAGGTCAGGTATGGAAAAAAATGGCAATATGACCAGGCTCAGCACAGAGCCGATCAACCAGCGAATCATAAAATCTATCATGCCCGCTAATAGAAGATAGCCCGAAAAATGATTGTATAAAATAATGAGCGCCTGCACCAATGTGGCAAAGGCGATCAGAATACTGGTGAATTTAATAAAAGTGGGTTTCCAAATCATACCTATCAACAAGATATGACAAAAAGGCGGGTCGGACTATAAGCCATCGACCCACATACCTATTTTGCCATTGTATTTTGTTTGTACCATTACGCTGCTCATTCCCAAATGCCTGCGAGAGCATGGATAAATCAACAAAAATCTGCATTATGCCTTTGGCGATTAGTTAATTTCTTGAACATACCAGCAAAAGGCAGCGTAATCATTATTTTTAAAACAAGCCATAAGTGATGGAAAACCCGGGCTTTATTCCGTTAAGAAAATCTGAAGGCAATCCTTGCATATGAAGCTCAGAAGTGCCCATAAACCCAACTTCAGCCCCGATCCACCATAGTCCACCTATTTTGCGTCTAATTTCAATAGTTGGTTGTACAAATCCGAAAGTGTCCCGGTCTATTATTTCCTCATACCAATTTTTTCCTTCCCTGTCATCTTTGTCGTATTGGTATAAGGTGAGGCCAGAACCAGAGGCCAGCATGATAGAAGTCCGCCAATTTTCGTTTAGCGGTATTTGATATTCGATATACAGCCCGGCCAATCCCGCCTGTAAATGATAAGTGCCCTCGCTGACCACTTCGTCCAGAGGTTCATCGTACCAAAGTGCCTGCCCCATAAGACCGACACCCCATCGGCTATTCCACACCAGGGCGCCTCTAATGCCCAGCAAGCCAGTGCTTTGTCCATCGAGTGCATGATACACTCCGTCCATAGCAAGGTAGGCTCCAAGCCTTTGTTGGCTTTTTTTGCCTTCATACATCCAGATATGATTTTTCATCTCGCTGTCTTGAGCATACAAAAATCCTGTGGTGAGAAAAACCAAACCACAATACAATACGGTAATCAATTTTGCTTTTTTCATTTTTCAATGTTTTAATTTTTGATGATCGAAAGTTGGCCGGTTCTGCAACCAATAAAAAAAATTTTTGGATAGGGATGCACAGTCGCCCGACGAAGCTGCATTTCCGGGAGACGGGTTTACAACAAAAATCTTGTACATCCCAAAATCAGGAAATCGAGTTCAGACAGTTTATGAAATCATTGTCTGAACACGAATGAAAGGATACTAGATGAACATGATAGAAACTGAAGATATCAATGAATTAACACATAAAATAATCGGCTGTGCCATGCAGGTGAAAGCCGTGGAAAAGCTGGAAGATGTACACAAGGCTCAGGCCATTAATTATTGCGAAGCCTACAACATTGCCGACGGTTTGCTGATCAATTTTGGTGGGAAAAGTTTGGAATTCAAACGGGTTTACAACAAAAATCTTGTACATCCCAAAATCAGTAAATCGTGTTCAGACAGTTATTAAGGAGATATAAAAAAAAGGTAACACCTTGTAAAATAAAGTGTTACCTTTTTGCTTTGCGGTCTGGACGGGACTCGAACCCGCGACCTCCTGCGTGACAGGCAGGCATTCTAACCAACTGAACTACCAAACCATTTTGTTGTTTTTGATATCCTCTTTCGGAAATCGCGATGCAAATGTAGGTGCATAATTTTATGTTTGCAACCCAATACGTCAAAAAAATCTAAATATTTATAGCTGGCCATTTGGCGTGGCCGCTCCGGTGCCATTATTGGCAATATATATTGCCTCAAATAATAATTGTTATACTTTTGCTTTGTAAATTATCCTGAAAATGCTTTTAGATTTTGAGAAACCAATCGTTGAACTTGACGAGAAAATTGCTGAGATGAAATCCCTGGCCCTCCAAAGTGGTGTTGATGTGTCAGATGCCATCAAGAAGTTGGAAGAAAAGCTGAAATCACTCAAAAAGGAGACCTACAACAATCTTACCCGGTGGCAGCGGGTACAACTGTCGCGCCATCAGGACAGACCTTATACCCTGGACTATATCTACGAAATTACCGATGATTTCATCGAACTACATGGCGACCGCAATGTTGCTGATGACAAGGCGATGGTAGGAGGGTTTGGTTCGGTTGCCGGGCAAACAATCATGTTTGTAGGCCAGCAAAAGGGGCGCAATACCAAACAAAGGCAGGAAAGGAATTTTGGAATGGCCAATCCAGAAGGTTATCGCAAAGCCCTCAGGCTGTTTAAGCTTGCTGAAAAGTTTAATAAACCTATAGTCACCCTCATTGATACGCCAGGAGCGTATCCCGGACTCGAGGCCGAATCGCGCGGCCAGGCTGAAGCCATAGCCAGAAATATGAAGGAAATGGCGATGCTCAAGGTGCCTGTGATTTGCATCATCATTGGTGAGGGAGCTTCAGGAGGAGCCATTGGTATCGGTGTTGGCGACAAAGTATTTATGCTCGAAAACACCTGGTATTCGGTGATTTCTCCGGAGTCTTGCTCGTCGATACTATGGCGCAGTTGGGATTATAAAGAGCAGGCAGCAGAAGCGCTAAAGCTAACAGCGACAGACATGACTGGCTTTGGTCTGGTGGATGGCATCATTAAGGAACCTCTGGGCGGATCGCATACCAATTTGAAGTGGCAGGCGACAAAAATAAAAGAAACCATATTAAAAAATATTGGAGAGCTTCAGGCTTTGCCCTTGGAAGTCTTGATAGAAAACCGCATCGAAAAATTTTGCAAAATGGGCGTAGTTCAGGAATAAGGCGCTTTGCAGATAATAAACACCTCAGCCACCAAAACATTTGTGTATTGGTGGCTGAATTTTTATATGGCTTTTATAAATTGAACACCGATAGCAGATTAGTTTTTGGTCGTTATGCCCGGGATGTGGCGGGCGCAATTGAAATACAGGCTATGGACGAGTCTTCGACCAGATCACATCAAAAATATTCACGAGCATTGTTATTTATATGAAATTACATACCATTCATTCAGGACTTTTTAAGCTCGATGGGGGGGCTATGTTTGGCGTAGTGCCAAAGGCCATCTGGCAAAAGAGCAATCCTGCCGACAACAACAATATGTGTACCTGGGCCATGCGCTGTCTGCTGATTGAAGATGGCGACAGGCTGATATTGATAGATACCGGCATGGGCAACAAACAAGATGAGAAGTTCTTCAGCCATTTCTATTTGCATGGCGATTATGCTCTGGAAGGGTCACTTCACCAGGCTGGCTTTTCATCAGCTGATATCACCGATGTTTTCCTCACGCACCTGCATTTTGATCACTGTGGGGGAGGAGTCAGATGGAAAGATAGAGACAAAAAAATTCCGGAAACGGTATTTCCCAATGCGCGCTACTGGAGCAATGCTGATCATTGGCAATGGGCCGTTGAACCAAATGCGCGTGAAAAAGCCAGTTTTCTCCAGGAAAACCTATTGCCTATGCAGCAATCTGGTCAATTGCATATGGTGGATATGGCAGATAAAAGCCCTTTTGAACAGTTTGACATCTTGTATGTAAATGGGCATACAGACAAAATGATGATTCCGCATATCAGGTACAAAGGTCATACGGTGGTATTTGCGGCAGATCTGCTGCCTTCTACGGGTCATATCCCTTTGCCTTATGTAATGAGCTACGATACCCGTCCTTTGCTTACGCTGGACGAAAAGAAGGCTTTTTTGCACAATGCAACCGAGCATGAATTTGTCATCTTTTTGGAACATGATGCAAAAAATGAGTGTTGTATGCTGAAAATGACAGAAAAGGGACCCAGGCTTGGGCGTACTTTCTTATTGAGTGATTTATAAGCATGAAAAAAATTGGAATGGCCCTTGCCGGAGGTGGCGCCCGAGGCATTGCACATGTAGGAATATTAAAAGCCATAGATGAAGCTGGTATCAAGATCAGCATGGTGACCGGTACCAGCGCCGGAGCCATAGTTGGCGCGTTTTATTGTAGTGGTATCAGACCGGACGAAATATTGGGACTGGTCAACGACACCAAGCTGATCAGATATGTACGGCCTGCCATGAGTTTTTCGGGACTGTTAAAGTTGGAAACTGTCATTTCCATTTTTGAGAAGTACATCAAAGACGGCACATTCGAAAAGCTTCAAATTCCCCTGGTGGTTTCTGCAACAAATCTGCGCACCGGCCAAAACGCCCTATTCGACAAAGGCGATTTGTTTCCAAAAGTACTGGCTTCTTGTGCCGTACCGGTCATTTTTAAACCTATTGAAATAGATGGCGAAAGCTATATCGATGGGGGCGTACTGAACAACTTGCCTCTGGAACCGCTCAGTGGCAAATGCGATATTGTATTGGCATCTAGTTGCAATCCGATCGCAAAAAATTACAATGTAGGGAATATGCGATCGCTTTTGGAGCGCACCTTTCTGCTGGCCATCAATGTAAACACCCAATCAAAGCGGAATCTTTGTGATTTGTTTATGGAACCTCAGGAACTGGAGGGTTTCGGAGGCGGTGATTTTACTAAAGCCAAAGAAATTTTCGATATTGGTTACCGTTATGGTAAATCTGTAATCCCCGAGATTGAGGCACTTTTATAGTTTTGTTTTCAGTACGACAACCATAAACAAAGGAACTGGATTTGCATCCATCACTGATCGGCGCATCTAAATTATTTTCAGGTTTGTTTTTATAGAAATAAACCAATAGTCATTTGTATATTTATTTATGAATTAAATCCAAAACTATGAAAAGAAGGAATTTTTTAGCCGGAATCGGCCCTTTGGCCGCAGCCCCTTTGATTGGGTTTTCGGCAGAGACTCAAGCGGAAGATCAGCAGTTTATCGAAATTTTAAAGTATAAGTTGCCTTTCGGCGAAAACAAAAGCCGAACAGAAAAATATTATGCAGAAGCGGCAATTCCGGCACTGAATAAAATGGGGATCGAAAACATTGGGGTTTTCAATGTGATGTATGGTCCCAATGCACCATCGCTTTATGTGGTAATACCGCACGATAGCATGCAATCAGTACTTGATTATCAACAAAAACTATTGGACGATCGAGCCTATATGGAGGCTGCGGGAGATTTTATGGATTCGTCCTTGTCATCGCCGGCATATTTGCGCCTGGAGCGCGGACTGATGAAAGCATTCAAAAATATGCCCAAGGTGGTTTCTCCAAAGCCTGTTTTTGGCGATAAGCGAATCATGGAAATGCGTATCTACGAGAGTCACAACTACCTGAAGGGTCAAAAGAAAATTGATATGTTTAACGATGCAGGCGAAATCACCATTTTCAAAGAAACCGGCCTTACACCGGTTTTCTTTGGTGAGACCGTATTTGGAGAACTGATGCCCAATCTAACCTACATGGTGGTGTTTAAAGACATGGCCGAAAGAGATATAAACTGGGCCCAGTTTGTGAAAGCACCAGGCTGGACAGCAATAAAGGATCTTCCCGAATTCAAAGATACTGTCTCTAATATCACTGATATCATACTGAGGCCTGCATCTTGCTCACAAATCTGATCGCCACAACAAACCACAGGCTCCAGCCGCTTCGGGAGCCTGTTTTTTTTAATTGATGCACCAAACCAGGCAAACGGCGCCATTATCCAGGAATTCATTTACATTGAACTGGCTTTTTAGTAGTATCAATGTCGATAGAGACGTCCCTTATTCAGGGTTTTATTGCTTTATTTCATGTCCTTATTCAATGAAAACAAAATGCAATGGAGAAAAGAAAATGGTATTAAAAATAATATAAATTACATGAGTGCTCATTTTCCATTTTCTGTCTGTAAATATGGTTTACCAAAAGCTTAAAATCTTTATTTATAGGCAAATACGATTTGTTCTATATTTTTTGACCGTGAAAACCATATACCTGACCATCATTATTTCTTGCTTTATCATCTTCAGTATTCAAACTTCTGCCCGGGCACAGTGGTATTCTTTATCCAACAAGCCCTTGTCACCGGCTAAGATGTGCCACAAGATCAACAAAAACAGGGTCAGAAAAGCGAGGAAAAAAGTCAGACTTAAAAAAGCAGAAAACAATATAACCAGAATCAGCTACAAGCCTTATGAGATAAGCCATTCCAGGCCAGGGCTCAAAAGCGCCCCATCGGCCAAGGACGAAATACTCCATGTGCCCGAGCTGATCGCCTCCAAGGGTACCGTAAAACCACTTGAAAATGATCTTCCTGTACCTATTAATTCCCGTCAAATGGAAATACGGAAAAAGGTTGCAGATCAGATAGAGCGTGGTCAAGCCAATGAGCCTATTTTGGAATCGCTCTATTTTATAACAGACGAGGCCGAATTTGCCTATGTCGATTTTGATCCTTTTCTGTTGGCCGTAGAGTATGCTTTGCAAGGCAAAATGGTACTGGTAGAAGGTTATACAGACAACAGGGGCGGAGAGGAGCACAACCTTCAGCTCTCCATGAAACGGGTGAGACAGATAGAGGCACTCATGCACGATATTGGAGTGGCGCCGGAAAACGTGTCTGTAATCGGATATGGCGAGGCCAATCCCAAATACGACAATGCCACAGAGGAAGGCCGACAGAAAAACCGGCGGGTCGATTTTAAAATATTCTAATCAGCAATATCCATGCTCCGGGATCAATCCTGCTGAACATTTTTCTGTAACAAAACACGATCATCGTGTTTTGATAAACCCCAATTTACATATCATCTTCCATAGAATTACGATCACTTACTGTATCTAGGAGCCGCTAAGGCCTTTTGCCACGGCAGGGATATGTTCTATAGAATTGTTATTTTGGCCTATTTAGCTTACCTTTGCATCCGTTCTACAGAACATAAAAATTTATGCACTATACAAAAGAAGAAATCAATTCTATGGCAGCAGCCAATACATTTGGTGAACTGCCCGTTTCGATCACGAAAAATGAAAACCTTGAAAACCTACTGAAGTTAGATTTGCCTGAGGCGATCAAAGACCCTGTCTCCAATGATGATTTGTATCACAGGTACTTTGTTAAAAACGCCTTTTGGCACAAGATACCCGCGTTTGCCAGTATTACAGAAGAGGAGTTTTTGGATGTCAAATTTCAAAATAAAAACACCGTACGCAAAGTTGAAAAATTGATCGAGCTGGTTGGAGAAATCGCCCCCGGGGGATTTATTGATGACGTAAAAGAGGGCATGGAGCTGGCACCTATGAATCTGAGCATTTCCCCGTATATCCTCAGCCTGATCGATTGGAACGACCCTTATCATGATCCACTCAGGATACAATTTATTCCGGTAAATAGCAGACGAGTGGCAGACCATCCAAAACTAACCCTGGACTCGCTTGGCGAACAAGGCGATTCGCCAGTTCCAGGCCTGGTGCATCGCTATTTCGATAAGGTTTTGTTTCTTCCACTGGATGTGTGCCCGGTGTATTGTCGGTTTTGCACCAGGAGTTATGCCATTGGCGGCAACACCGAAACAGTGGATAAAGTGAAGTTTACCAATGCACCACAAAAATGGAACGATGCATTTGCCTACATCGCTTCAAGACCCGAAATTGAAGATGTGGTAATTTCCGGCGGAGATGCCTATATGCTGGCGCCGGATCGATTGCGCCTCATTGGCAATACGCTTTTGGATATTCCGCATGTCCGAAGGATGAGGTTTGCCACAAAAGGCCCGGCCGTCATGCCCATGAAAATACTCTCTGACCAGAAATGGACTGATGCGCTGGTGGAAATTGTCGATAAGGGAAGGAAGATGGGTAAAGAAGTGGTTTTACACACGCACTTTAATAGCCCCAACGAAATTTCGGATATTACCAGACGGGCAATGCTTCATCTATTCAAAAAGGGAATAACGGTACGTAACCAGAGTGTGCTGATCAAAGGGGTGAATGACACAGCAGAAAAGATGATCCATCTGATTAGGAAGCTTTCGTACATGAACGTACAGCCCTACTATGTATATCAGCATGATATGGTAAGTGGCACCGAAGATTTGCGCACAAGTGTCGGGCAAACCGTAGAGCTGGAAAAAGTAATTCGCGGGGTAACGGCCGGATTCAATACACCACTTTTTGTCACTGATGCTCCCGGCGGAGGTGGCAAGCGCGATGTACACAGTTACGACTACTACGATGAAACCACGGGCATTAGTGTCTATCGCAGCCCCAGCGTCGACGACAGCAAATTATATATATATTTTGACCCGATAGATACCTTACCCGCCAGTGGGCAAAAACTTTGGGAAGACGAGAGCCTGCATGAAGAACTAATTAATAATGCCATCAAAAGTTCCGGCTTTACTTCACTCACACCGGTATTATAGATGCATGCCATAGATTTTTTTGTGTTTGCCATCTATTTTTTTGGCATTCTAAGTGTTGGTTTTTATTTCTACAAGAAAAATTCAAATAAAGAAGACTTCTATGTCGGTGGCCGCAAAATTGGCCCCTGGCATGTTGGTCTTTCCATTGCTGCTACCGATGTCGGTGGTGGCTTTTCTATTGGTTTAGGTGGTCTTGGCTTCACCATGGGGCTGGCTGGCAGCTGGCTGCTCTTTACCGGCCTGGTAGGTGCTTGGATGTCAGCGGTACTGGTAGTGCCCAGGCATAAAAGGCTGGATATGCAGCATGGCTTACTTACTTTCCCTGATTTTCTCAAACTCAAGTACAATGGTCAGGTGGCAACCTGGGCAGCGGTGATCTCAGGTATCGGTTATTTGGGCTTTACAGCCGGGCAGATATTAGCCGGTGGCAAGCTGGCTGCAGGCAGTGTATTTGCACAAGTATCCTGGACAGATCCCTTGCTGTTTTCGCTGGTGGTCATGGCGCTGGTGGTGGTGGTTTACACCGTCCTTGGCGGGATAAAGGCCGTTATTTATACCGATACGGTGCAATGGATAGTGCTTTTGTCCGGTTTGCTATTTCTGGGCTTCCCCTTCGCTTATGTTCAACTTGGCGGTTGGCAAGCCATTGCTGATGCTTTGCCTGCCTCTCATTTTTCCCTGGGCAATGTGGCACCAATCACGATTGTCAACTGGTCATTTTCCATTGTTCCTATCTGGTTCATTGCCATGACACTCTACCAACGGGTATATGCAAGCCCTGATGTGGAGCGTGCAAAAAGAGCCTTTTTTATAGCGGGCTTTTTTGAATATCCCATGATGGCATTTGTTGGTGTGGGTTTGGGCATGCTTGCAAGAGTTGCTTTTCCGGAGAGCGATCCTGAAATTGCCTTGCCCAGGTTATTGACCGAGGTGCTGCCGGCAGGCGTTGCAGGTTTTGTATTAGCGGCCTATTTTTCGGCAGTCATGTCCACGGCCGATAGTTGCCTGATTGCCTCTTCGGGCAATTTTCTGCACGATCTGCTTGCCAAATACATCCGGCACCTCGATGACAAACAATGGATGCTGTTTTCACAGGTAATCACGCTGATATTGGGTTCTGTGGCTTTTTTATTGGCCAGTTATTTTACTTCGGTGCTCAGCCTGGTGCTTCATTCGTATTCTTTTATGGTTTCGGGGCTTTTGGTTCCTACCCTCATTGCTTATTTTTCCAGGTTTACCAGCAGCCGTGCAGCAATGGTCAGCATGTTGGGCGGGGATACCACCACATCAGTTTTGATATTTTACGCTGTCGAGTTGCCGTTGGGGCTGGAGGCCACCATTTTTGGAATAGCCAGCTCACTATTTCTATATGTATCAACCTATTTAATTGAGAAGCGATATGTTTGACAAATTGGAAGTGATCGGCAAATCTGTGATTCAACATGGGCCTAATAACAACCGGGTTTATCTGATGAAGCTCCATCCGGACGATTTAGAAGGAATGATCGATTATTTGTTTCGTCTGGCCATAGCTAAAGGTATGCCAAAATAGTGGTGAAAGTTCCGGAATGGGCTTTGGAACATTTTCTTGCGCAAAATTATAAATTGGAAGGATCCATCCCCCATTTGTATGGAGGCAAAGAAAAGGGGTACTTTTTGAGCATGTTTTTTAGTGCCAAGCGATCATACTTATCAAATAAAAACAAAGAGTTGATTAAGTCAGTAAAAACAATGGCTTCGCGCATCAAAAACACAGAAGCTTTTGAAATATCAGACAAATACCAGATTAGAAAAATAAACAAAGAGGATGTGCCTCAATTGGCAAGGCTGTACAAAAATGTATTTGACGTTTATCCATTCCCGATTTTCAAGGAAGTTTATCTCTCAGAAACGATGGAGGAGAACGTAATCTATTATGGGGTATTCAAAGACAATAAATTATTGGCTGCCTCTTCTGCTGAACTCGACCTGCATAACCTCAATGCAGAAATGACCGACTTTGCTACCCATCCCGACTTTTTGGGCAGAAAATTTTCCTATTTCTTATTGAAAAAAATGGAAAAGGAGATGGCTTTTATGGGCATCAAAACCTTATATACCATCGCCAGAGCTACCTCGCATGGTATGAACAAAACCTTTGGCAGGTTGAACTACGCAATGGGGGGTACGCTTGTCAACAATACGCTTATTGGCCAGACTATAGAATCGATGAATGTCTGGTACAAAAACATATAAAGTCGCCAGCGCTCCGGAATTTCTCAAAATGGAAAGTGGTTGGAAAAGTAATATCTTTGAGGCATAATTCCCCAATATGAAATTTGAAGAATACCGCATCGCCGACGGCATTAAAAAAAGTATCGGCAAATTAGGATATAAAAAACCCACCGACATCCAGTTCAAATCGATACCGCCCATATTAAAAGGCGAAGATGTACTGGCCATAGCACAAACAGGCACTGGTAAAACTGCGGCTTTTGCCATCCCCATTTTAAATATACTGCATGAACGCAAAATCATCGGAAGGCCAGATGGAGTCAAATGCCTGGTGATGGCACCTACACATGAACTGGCCCTGCAGATCGAAAATGTATTCCATACGCTGGGAAGACATACGCAAGTGACATGCTTTTGCATTCATGGCGGCGTGGATCAGGAACCTCAAATCAAAAGGCTGGATCATGGCGTGGATGTGCTTGTGGCGACACCGGCCGTATGTTTGATCTGGTGAGTCAGGGCGCCCTGTCTCTGAAAAGGGTCGAAATACTCGTGCTGGACGAGGCAGACCACATGTTGGATCTGGGTTTTATCAAAGACATACAGGATTTGATGAAGCACCTGCCCAAAAAGAGGCAAACCCTATTTTTCTCCGCAACCATAAACGAAAAAATCAAGAAGCTCGCTTATTCCCTGGTGACCAATGCCATCAGAATACAGATAAGCCCCAAAGACCCGGTAGCTAAAAACATTGCTCACGCTGTCGCCTTTATTGAAATGGACGATAAGCGGTTTTTTTTGGAAAAGGTGGTCAGAAACAATATCGATAAGAAAATACTGGTTTTCGTCAGGACAAAGGTTCGTGCCGAACGGGTGAAAAAGGCGATGGAAAGAGCTGAGATAATTACCGACACCATTCATAGTGACAAAACCCATGATGCTCGCGAACTAACCATGCGTAGATTCAGAAACGATGAATTGAAAATACTGATAGCCACCGACGTAAGCGCAAGAGGTATCGATATTCCCAATGTGGAATATGTCATCAATTATGATTTGCCCGAATCGCTCGAAAACTATGTGCACAGGGTAGGCCGTACAGGTCGCGGTTCACAAAAGGGACAGGCTATTTCTTTTTGTAGTACCGAGGAAAAACCAATACTGCAAACCATAGAAGCAGGACTGGAAAAACCGATCCAGCGGATCGAACTCTCCAAAACAGATTACCAATATACCATAGATAGTTCCGAAGCCAAAGAAGAAAACTGGAAGCAGTTATTGAAAGAAGCTGAGGTACACCACGAAGCCAGAAAAAAGAAAAAACGGTGACAATGCAATCCTCCTTTGCGGAGAATATCATGGCAAATCGTTAGTTAGCCATTACTCTTCGACGGGGGCTTCTTCTTGTTTTACCTCCAGCATAAACTGCTTGTTCATCGTAAACTCATAGACAGATTGATCCATCAATTCCACCGCTTTTCTTGATTTTTGCAAAACAGAAAGTAAATCTTTAGCCAATGCAGAAGATTTGATGTCGTTGATGGCCTTGCCCTGGAATACCCGCAAAACAAATGAATAGCCTCCTTTTTCTTTGGCATTGATGCTTTTGAATTCATGATCCAGAAATTGGTATTCCTGTGGTTCAGCTTCAGCATCTATCATAAACCTCAATAGCGCCGGTCGATATTTGCTCCATAGGAAGGTGTACTTCTGAACCATTTCTGTAGTATAAGCCATAACTTGTCATTGATTTTAAGTGTTCGACACCAGGTAGGTGATCTTGGTGACTTCGCGAATAATTTGTAGAAATAAGAAATGAATGTGATTGGCGTTATCCTTATATCCTCTGCAAGGTAAGGATAAGTGGCCAAAATCCCCATTTCGTAGCGACCAATCTTTGGTAATAATGACAATACATCGGCTCAATTTTATTTTTAATTTATGTAAAATGAGGTAAATAATTGATATATAATTATTTATGGCAAATATCCGGTGAATATTATAAGCTATTCAATTTTGTTGTTTTTCCATTTTCAAGAAAAATTGCGGCCTGGTCTTAGTAAATTTTACCGTATTTTTGATCTTTGAACTTCCATCATTATGGCAACAAATATTCAACCATTAGTAGATCAGCTCACCGCCACAGCGCTCACCGACAAAGCCTACAAAGCATCCGATTCGCTGGCGCGTATAGGTTCGGGCGAAGTCATCAGGGCTATGATAGCACTGCTGCAACACCCCAATCCCGAATCGCGAATCATGGCTGCACGCACTCTGGGCATGGCTGCTGACAATGGCGTAGCCCTGGAGCCTCTGTTGGAAGCGGTAAACAATCCGGAAAACAAGGCCATTGCAGGCGATCTGTTTATGGCTTTGGAAGGATTTGATGTAAGTGAACATTATCTGGATTTATTCAAATTGTACCTTTTTGGAAGTTTTAAAGTATCGGCCATAGCCAAAAACCTGCTGGATTATAAGGAATTTGATATTACACCACGCGTTATCAAAAAGGCACAAAAGCATTGGAACCACTATGCCAACAATGTAAAACAGGATGAGTCTTACGAGCTAAAAAAGAGCGAAGTTGAAGATATTCTTAATGATTTGCGCGCCTATTTGGAATGAGAAAAACGAACTTTCACGGCTTCACGTTTCTTTACCGTAGCTGAAAAACAATAAAAAACCGACCCCCATGAAAACAATCAGAAAAGAAGACCTGAGTCAGGAAGTATTCGAGCTATACGATGCGTACGCCCACAGCAAGATAGACCGGAGGGAGTTTATGAACAAGCTGTCCAATTATGCCGTGGGAGGCATATCCGTAGCTGCGCTGGCAGCCTTTCTCATGCCTCAATATGCCCAGGCGCAACAAATTCAGGCAAGTGATCCGAGGCTAAACACTGAATACATCATTTACAATTCCCCCAAAGGAGGTGGCGAAATACGGGGTTTGTTGGCCAAACCGGCCAAATTTGATTGGAAACTGCCTGCTGTGGTGGTCATACATGAAAACAGGGGGCTCAATCCTTATATCGAAGATACCGCCAGAGCCCTGGCTTTGGAAGGTTTTATCGCACTGGCGCCCGATGCACTCAGCCCACTAGGCGGATATCCTGGCAATGACGACGAAGGGCGAGCTATGCAATCGCAACGCGACAGGGAAGACATGTTGCAGGACTTTATCGCAGCATATGAATTTTTGAAATCATACAACGATAGCAGTGGCCATATCGGCGCAGTAGGTTTTTGTTTTGGTGGTTGGGTGGCCAATATGATGGCAGTCCGTATTCCAGAATTAGAGGCGGCGGTGCCCTTTTACGGCACACAACCGGAAGCTGAAGAAGTGCCAAAAATCCAGGCAGCATTAATGTTGCATTTTGCAGAGTTTGATCAACGTGTCAATGCAGGATGGCCGGCGTATGAAGCAGCCCTTCAGTCCAACGATATACATTATTCAGCTTTTATGTATCCCGGGGTTAATCATGGGTTTCATAACAACAGTACTCCCCGTTACGACGAAGCCGCAGCCAATTTGGCCTGGCAGCGCACCGTTTCCTTTTTTAGAGAAAAATTGATTCCATCATAGGTCAATACTACGCTGGCTGACAATCTACCGGGAATGCAATTAATTGGGTATAATTTCAGATGGGCTCGACATTCATAAATCTATGTTAAAGATTGAGTTTTAAACACTCAAATGACAAAACCCAGATAAATTCACAGGCGAAAAATATAATAGCAAGAGTTTCTTGCGCGATTGACCATTGCGTTTTGATCACTAATTGTTATTTGATTTTTGTTAACTGGTGCATGTCACGGAATATACAGACTTAGTAGGGTAGGACAAAAAAAAGAGGAAGATCATTGTCTTCCTCCCCTTTGGCTACTTGAGCCACTTGACCTTTGACTGCCCCCGGACGATCGACCGGAACTTGATGGGGACGCCGATCCGCCTGATGAACGCGGAGCTGAATATCCTGAAGAGCGCTGGCTGCTACCCCGGAAGAGCGCATGACGCAGAACCACTGATGACGACCTCTGGTTGTTGTAACTGCTGCCTGATTGTCGGCCATTGGAGCTCCCCGATGAACGTTGCACATTGGGACTCGCTGACCTTTGATTACTTCCTGACGAACTTCCATACGACCTGTTGCCTGATGTCGACCCAGATCCGCGCTGGTACCTGCTGTTCGAACCGTCAGATGGTGCGTTTTTATCTACACTCGAACCGTTTTGATCCGTTCGTGAGCTGCTTTGCCTGGCTCCACTATTATTATTTTCTCCGGAATTGCTGCTTCGGCTGCGCGATGATCTTTGCACTTCAGATGAGCTGCTGCCGGTTCGCAAATCTGATCCGGACCTCGAATTGGATGAACCATTCGATCTTACAGCTGACCGGTTATTGTCGGATTCAGACCTGCTGCTCATTGAGGTTCTGGAACTGCTGCGGGCACTGTTGCTTGCGCTTAACCTTCCATTGGCATCGTATCTTACGCTTGAAGAGCCAGATTGGCGACCGTTCGATCTGTTTACAGTGGTGCTTGACCTGCTATTGCTCACCCTGCTGGAACGGTATCTTTCTATCTGGTTCCTATGCCTGTTGACTACTACTACCGAAGTGGTTCTGTGAGGCCTGTAGATACGGTCGATGTATACTGTGCGATGTACATAGCATGGTGAATAGTAGGCATGGTAGGGTCTCCAATATGGGTAATAGTCATAATATGCCATGGGTCTCCAGGGCGACCACCACACCGGCCTGAAACCCCAACCCCAGGGCGAAATCCAGGGAGAATAGTATGGTCCATAAATATATTGAACAGAAGGCCACGCCCATACGTTCACCGTTACGCGCGAGGTTCTGGCACCACCATAAGTTCGCACTTCAGCGGTAGGTTCAATGATGGTTTCCACGCCATAAACATCTTCATCACCGGTTATTTGTAATACGGCTTTTCCGTTTGCCATTTTTTCTAAGGTGATCACGGCCACATCCTGTGCTTGAGATTCGGATATAACGGCCTGCATAATAAATAGGTGAACATTGCCCTCATTCCTATCAATCACCCTTATATAATCAATATAGCCATCAACATTCAGATCGAGGTTGTTGACTTTGGAGTCAGGGTCATTAAGCATTTTTTCAAATTCTTCCGGCGACCCGGATGTCTTGAATAACTCCAGCGCTCCCTCCAGACTAAAATTATCACCTGGCACTTCCATCTGGGCTTGTGCCTGAGCTGCGGTCCATCCGGAAATCAGGAAAAACACCGCCAAAATTAGATTAATTCCTTGCTTTTTCATGAGCTTTTATTCTTAGTTGAATATGGGTAAACAAAGAGCGCGCCAAAAATAAGGAAAGCAATAAGTATGAAAGAAAAATGCCATTTGGCTCGATTAATTGCAGTTTATTTTATTTTGCAAAATAAAGTTTTCGCTTCAACAAGTGATGCGATAAGTATTGAATCAATCCACTTCTTGCCAACCATAATTGACCTTATAGTCACTTTATTTTCTTTGATAAGAAGAAAGTAACCAAAGAAAAATTCAGACAAAACAATGCTTCCAAGCACCTACCCCTCACGGCTGTTGTGTCGGGCCAGCGTTCATTTTCCTTAGTTCTATCATTCCCAGCATTTTGCGTTTTTAGGCTTAGCCGACTTAAGCGGACATTTTTTGCAGTATTTCTTTTTCTTTTTCTTATACTTTTCGCAGCATTTCTTGAATAGAGCACCGGCATGGCCATAGATGCGATCATCTTTGTAAAGGCGTGGATCCAAACAGGTATCTATGTCCAATAAAACTTTCATTACATTATTTGAGAACCGGTAAGAAAAGCAAAGATGCCATAAAAGCTTTTAAATAATAGAATTTTATTTATATGTTTGCAGCCTGAATTGAAAATGGGATGTTCTGAGTCAGAACAGAGTATAAAAAGAAATCATATTTTAAATTCAAAAAAGTACAGGTTCCATAGCTCAACTGGATAGAGCAACTGCCTTCTAAGCAGTAGGTCGCAGGTTCGAGTCCTGCTGGAATCACTTAAAAATGAAGCACTTACATTAAGTTGTGGGTGCTTTTTTTTGTTGCTTAACATAAAAATTAACATAGAAAGACCTAGATACTTCTTTCGAATTTTAACTTACTTCTCCAAAATGCAAGCTTTGAGCTCCTGCTTAGGCTCAGTTTGTTTAATTTAACCAAGAATTATGGAAACATCTGAAAGAAATCGATTGGCGGATCAAATCCATTATTGGTTATTACGCAACCTTGGTGGCATACCAATGTGGAAAGACTGTCATTGTAAATAAAAAAACCAGCTGTACCCGAGCTGGTCTTTAAAAAACAAACAGAATAATAGAGCATCAACTTGGTTTACTCGCAAGTTTACTATCATCAATGCCTAGCTGGTTATTTACAGAGGCAAGCTGCTTCTCTAATCTTTCTTTATCTCGTTTCAATTGTGCTTCCTTAGTTTCCTGTTGTCGTTCAGCATGTCGTTCTTTCTGCTGTTGCAAAGCTTCCTCTTTGGCAACAACACTGTTAGGCAAATGAATAATTTCAACACTTGTAGCTTGTGGCAGTCTGTTTCGTTTCTGCAATGTCAGGTACGTATTGATATTGTATTTAACAATTTTCTCTGAATAGTGCCTCCTCTGATAAATATCAACCTGAGTTCGATTTTAAAACAGTGCGATTTGATCCGTTGTGACACTCTCATATTTGATTGTCGGCTTTTTTGGCATGAAGGAATAAGCAATAAGTCCTGAGATCAAATTAGTAATAAAGTTAGAA
>JAAUQL010000050.1 GCA_012033595.1 Cyclobacteriaceae bacterium
TGATACTGGGATGGCTATGATGTTTGTGATATTCATGATGTTTTATATTTATTCAATCTCGTTATCTATCTTATTTACCCAGTTCATCCCGGCTATCACAGTTCAGACTTATTCATCACAGCCATTAAAGCCTTCAATGTTTTTTCATCTCACAAGTCCTACGCACATTGGCTGAACTGGGATGGCGTATGAGATACGCGATATTCATGATGTTTTATATTTATTCAATCTCGTTATCTATCTTATTTATCGTGTTCATCCCGGCTATCACAGTTCAGACTTATTCATCACAGCCAACCCAGTTCAAACATTTATTTTTCAGCCATTAAGGCCTTCACAGTTTCCTTCAACTCCTCATTCTCCTTCATTAGTTGAATCACATAAAGCGTCAACTCCTCCACCTTCCTCAGCAGCATATTGTCCATCTCACCCAGGCCAACACCGTTTTCTTTGAATTCTGCGGCTGATGGGATGTCAGGGAGATGTTTGTTTTGTTGAATAAACTGATCTACTTCAAGGAGCGGTTTGAGTTCGTAGTCTGGCTCGAAGACGTAGTCGGAAGATGGTACGACTTGGACTTTTACTTCTTCGGCGAGGATTTTGCCATCGACGACGAGTTTTTCGGTCGGGTTGTTGATGCCAATCCCAACATTTCCTCCTGATTGGACAAAATATATGTTCTTGTTTACTTTAGGTATTTCTATTCGCGGCTTATTATCATCCTCACCACTTAGACCAGAGGCCTGAATTTTAAGAGATTCATTACCATAATTATCACTGTATATATAATAATAGTTATTCGCCCCATTCGAAAAGACCAGACCAGTTTCGTAATTCGAATTTGTCTTCTCCAATCGGATATAAGTGCTGCTCGACATATCCCTTAAGTGTAGGGTATTTGTAGGATTGGTAATTCCAATGCCGACCTGTCCCTGACCATTAATTGTAAGTCGATACTGGCTATTAGTTAGAAAATTCAAACTAGCATTTCGATAATTAGTGAAATGGATTTCATCATT
This sequence comes from Cyclobacteriaceae bacterium, assembly GCA_012033595.1. Lineage (GTDB taxonomy): Bacteria > Bacteroidota > Bacteroidia > Cytophagales > Cyclobacteriaceae > JAAUQL01. The sequence continues at coordinate 1,020 of JAAUQL010000050.1, forward strand.
ACTTGAGGAACCGGCGCCAACATACCAGTGAGAAGTCCCATTTTTGCTTGCACTAATATATCCACCTGAATTTAAATAAGTTAATCTAATTAATTCATTTGACCCCTCAACATCTAGCCGGGCATCTGGACTTGTTGTACCAATACCAACATTACCTGATGAAGGGAAAATATTTGTTTGTGCCTGAAGTTTAATACCTAAAGTATTATACTAAAAAATAAAAAATATCTCATTTCAGCTGTGTTTTAATAGTTTCGATTTCGTCCAGCAAGCTATTTTTCAATAATTGATTCTCTACCTTCAACTCCTCATTCTCCTTCATTAGTTGAATCACATAAAGCGTCAACTCCTCCACCTTCCTCAGCAGCATATTGTCCATCTCACCCAGGCCTACACCGTTTTGTTTAAATTCTTCTGCTGAAGGTATGTCTGGAAGGTGTTTGTTTTCTTTGATGAATTGATCCACCTCATGGAGAGGCTTGAGTGCGTAGTCCGGTTCGAAGACGTAGTCGGAATTGGGGATATTTGAGGTAACCCTTACTTCTTCTGCCAATACCGTTCCCTTTACAGTTAGCATCTCTGAGGGATTTGTTGTACCAATCCCTAACCTCCCATGCTCTAATGTCAATGCATTAGTCCATGTGGTAGAATTTGATCTATAATCAATTTTAAATAACGTAACTCCATCTCTACCTGGATCTTCCCCAAAGATTCTATAGCCATAATTATTGCCGTAAGTTGATGTTAGAAATTCAACTTCGGAATAATTGTTTAACCTTACACCATGTGATCTGGTAAGAACGTATTCATTCGATGGACTTGTTGTCAAACCAATATTTCCAATAACATCAAGACTATATTTGGGGACAGAAGTGCCAATGCCAACTTTCCCATCCTGTTTAATTATGAATCTATCAGTATAACCTGTACCTGAGAAGTTTCGAAAAATAAAACTCCCCTGTCCTTCACCTGTATAACTAGTAATATATACACTACCATCTGTATAAGGAAGATGAGTATTTCCCAGGCTTGGGTGCATTAAGTGTAGCCTCCCAATAATAGTTTGGTCTTGCGCACTAAGATTCCCTATTGAGCAAAATATTGTCAGAATAATTGTAAAGCTTCCTTTCATATTTACTCAGTTTTGAGGCCTTGTATTTTTAATACTTCCTTCAGTTGGTCATTCTCCTTCTTCAACTCAATCACATACAGCGTCAACTCCTCGATCTTCTGAAGTAGCTTAGCATCCATTTCACCAAGACTAATGCCGTTTTCTTCAACTTCTTTTGCCGAAGGGATATCCGGGAGATGGCCATTTAGATCAATGAAATTTTCTACTTCTTGCAGGGTAGGGAGATGATAATCCGGTTCAAAAACGAAGTCGGACCAGCCAGTGGCTACTTTCACTTCATTGGCCCGGATGGTTCCTAAGACGTCGAGTTTGTAGTCGGGTGTGTTGGTGCCAATGCCGACATTGCCATTGTTTTTAAGGGTGAACTTATCCGTCCAGCCACCACCATTGGTAGAAATGGCAAAATCGCGATCTGTTTGTATAAGACTTTTACCCGGTATAGAAGTCACAAAGGTACGAGCACCTGCGCCATAAGTATTTTTTATTAACATTGACAATTCTCCATTCAGACTTTGCTCAATATGAAGATTCGTTTCGGGCACAATAGTTCCAATGCCAACTCTTCCATCTTTTCTTATTCTAAGTTTTTCTGAACCTGTATTGCCATTGGTAAAAAATGTCAAATCTCCATATCCTTGAAATCGGATTTCGTTATCTAAATTTCGTGTTATTGAAAATATAGTTGCTCCAAATGAATCGTCCGCCTTAATTCCCATACCGCTGGTGGCCACTCCACCCAGAAAAATATTGTTAATGGCTTTGAATTCTCCATGAACTTGCAATCTATATACTGGAATTGTTATCCCTATACCTACATTTCCATTATAGTGATACATTGGACTAGAGCTATCTCCTATTCGGATTCCTTCCTGGCCATAGCACATTATGGTACCTAGCAGCATCAACATCAATATATTTATCTTCATCATATTTTTCATATTTTTAACATAACTATCCTATCACAATAAATAATTGTGTTTAACATTCTTCTACTTCGTATATCCAATGATTTTCGTATGCTGGAAGCAAATGTTCCAAAAAAACCAATATGGGCATATTTCCTCCCAATAAAAAGCTGCGGTCTATCAATAATTGCAATGGCGTGCTTCACATAATCTAAAAATTGTATGCAATTACTAATAATAAAGTTAACAAAATAAATATTTATTATACAAGCACTTTTAATAATTATTTCTCCTTTGCTGGAATTAACTTTGTATTAATTTCTCTTCATAGGTGTAGATGTACAATTGCCACTTGGTTTTTTTGGAGAACCCACCACATAAAGCATGTTCCTCATCGTTTCCCGCTAGTAGCAGGCAGATTTCACCTTCGACCGATAGGGCTTCGCTAGCAATAATTGAGGAAAGTTGGTGCACTTCCCCAAACTACACCACGCATTGCCGCCTTTGTAAACGCTTTGCGCAACGTAGCGACGTAGCAATCTCTGTCCAGTTGCGATGTTGCTCCAAGCCGAAACCGGCTTTGTTTTCCCAATCCAAAAGAATGTCCAAAGTCGCCGGCTAATTTGCAGTAACAAAGAGCTCATACATATTTGCTCAAGCAGATATTTTTCACCACTTTCACCGTTGATTGACTTCCGGGATTATTATTCTCTTGCGACACCCTAACCGTAACAGAATTATGATCGTTGTTCAAAACTACCCTTTGGCCGTTATTTTTACTATCCTGGCAATGATCTGCTGGGGCTCCTGGGCCAATACTCAAAAACTTGCCGAGCATAATTGGCGCTTCGAATTATTTTATTGGGACATGGTCATAGGCATATTTTTGCTTGGCTTGTTGGCCGCCTTTACTGTGGGCAGCATGGGCGATTATGGTCGTTCGTTTGCAGAAGACCTTGGCCAGGCCAACACTTCCAGCATAGTTTCGGCCATGTTAGGCGGCATACTCTGGAACCTGGGCAACCTCTTGCTGGTGGCTGCCATCGCGGTAGCAGGCATGTCTGTTGGGTTTCCCATTGGAGGTGGCATCGCGTGGGTGCTTGGTATCGTGGTCAATTATGTGCTTATAGTCATGGACAAAGGAAAATCTGACGATGACACTACCTTGCTCTTTGCCGGTGTGGCGGTGATTGTGGTGGCCATCTTATTGAGCATGCAGGCGTATAGAAAATTGGCTTCGGAACAAAAGAAACCTACTACCAAAGGTATTTTGCTTTCGGTTTTTGCCGGGCTGCTGATCGCTTTTTTCTATGGCTTTGTGGTCAACTCGCTCGACAACACCTTTGTGGCCGGTGGCACAGGCACCTTGACTCCTTACACAGCCATTGTCTTTTTGCAGCCGGCGTGTTGATTAGTACCTTTGTTTTCAATCCCATTTTTATGGCCAGGCCGGTACAAGGTGCACCGGTCAAAATGGCCGAATACTTCCGGGGCAATCTGCGCACACATATGACAGGCGTGCTGGGTGGAGCCATTTGGATGCTTGGTATGGTACTTAGCTTTATGGCGGCTGGTTCGGCAGGTCCTGCCATTTCATACGCCTTGAGCAACGCTGCTCCGGTGGTAGCCATTCTCTGGGGGGTGCTGGTTTGGAAAGAGTTTGCCGATGCCCCCAAAGGCACCAACAAGCTGTTGGTGATCATGTTTATTGCTTATCTGATCGGACTCACCCTCATCACGTATTCCAAGGTAACATAAAGCGAGCTAAGTCAAAATGCCGCCTCGCTTTGGGGATTTTCGGTGGCATGCAAGGTATGTCGTTGGTTTCATGTGAGGGTATGTGTAAACACAAATGGGCTTGCCAAGCTGTCTGGCACTTCGCATATGTCCGGTACTAGGTAGATGCACGCCAGATGAGTTCGGTTTCCAGTATTTTGGTTTGAGGGGTGAAATTTTCAGGGTCGAAGTCTCGTTCGGAGAGGAAGATGCGTGCGGCCTCCTGGCCAATTTCAAAAGCCGGTTGCTTGATGGAAGAAAGTGAGGGATATAAAAAAATATCATAAGGTTCGTCATTAAATCCAATTACCGCCACATCATCTGGTACGGCAATATTATGCTCTCGCAATGCGGCCAACACCCCGGCACAAGTACGATCGTTGACCGCAAAAATCCCGTCAAATGATTTGCCCTCGGCAATCATCTTTTTGCACGCTTGATATCCCATTTCCTGATTGAACTCGCAATAGATGAGTAATTTTTTGTCTATGGGCAAATTATGGTTTTTTAGTGCTTTTTCGTACCCCCGGTATCTGATCGCCGATATCCGCAGGTTTTTTGGCCCGGCGATGTAGGCGATACGCTTTTTGCCCCTTTCGATCAGGTGATTAACGGCCGTGATAGCGCCTTTTTCATTGTCGATTATGACCTTGGAAGCTTTTTCATAATCGGGTACCCGGTCAAAAAACACAACCGGGACGCCTTTTTTTTGTGCATACATAAAGTGGTCATAATCACCAGCTGACTGAGCCAAAGAGGCGATGATGCCATCGACCCGCGAAGCCACCAGGTTTTTGACATGTACCACCTCCTGGTCGTGCGATTCATTGCTTTGACAAATCATGACACTATAGCCGTGGCGATCGAGCACTTCTTCCATTCCACTGATGGCCGCTGAGTTGTAGTGGTAGCCAATTTTAGGCACCAACACCCCCACAGTAAACGAACGGTTTTTGAGCAAGCCCAAAGCCAGTGGGTTGGGAATATAATCGAGAGAGGTGGCCAGGTCTATGATTTGTTTTTTGGTTTCTGCCCCGATTTCATGTGAGTCTTTTAAGGCACGCGATACCGTCGATGTGCTCACGTTGAGCATTTTGGCTATGTCCTTAAGGGTGATCTGGCGTGATTTCACTAAATATAATTATTTTAATAAGCTACAAAAGGATGGAGCAATCAAAAAACGGTGTTGGTTTGCCTTGTAAAAATGGCAATATAGCATATTATGCAAAGCATTGCGTAATTATTTCTTCGTCTATGTATAGTAATACGAAGATGTATCTCTAATTTCAGCCTAAATGCTGATGAATCAGGCAATTCTCATGGGGACAGGAAAAGCGTGTACTTTATAGCAACAAGGGAATGATATTCCCGAAAGTCAATCGCAGCATTTTGTATAGTCGATGTCTTTTCCTGTTCTTGAATTGCTATAGTTGTATTTTTTTATGATGAAAAACCAGGCCAAAATGAAAGCCGTCCATCTTGCCTGGATGGGGACGGTACTCAGTTTGGCCAAAACCCAAAACTCAATAACGGATGAAAAAGCTAAGATTCGCCATATTTGGCACCGGGTTCTGGTCGCAGTTTCAGCTTGGTGCCTGGCAGGAATTGGAGGGTGTGGAATGCGTCGCTTTGTATAACCGGACCAAAGAAAAGGCCGATAAGCTCGCTGCGCGTTTTGGCCTGACCCGCACCTACGATGACCCCGAAGCGCTACTGAGCACAGAGAAAATCGATTTTGTAGATATCATCACCGATGTGGACACACACCTGCATTTTGTGGAATTGAGCGTGAAGCACGGCGTAAAGCACATCATCTGTCAAAAACCCATGGGTCCCGACTTTGCCTCATGCAAAAAGATGATGGAGGTTTGCCGGTCTGCCGGTGCCAAACTTTATATACACGAAAACTATAGATGGGAGCGCCCTTTGCCCCGGTTCAAAGAAATATTGGACAGCGGCGCCATAGGTAAGCCGTTCAAAGCGCGTGTTTCGTTCAATTCAGGATATCCTGTTTTCGATAATCAACCTTTTTTGGCCGAGCTCGATAAATTTATTCTCACTGATATGGGATCGCATGTTTTTGATGTCACCCGGTTCATGTTTGGCGAATGCAAGCGGCTATGGTGCCAAAAGCGTACGGTTAATCCAAAAATAAAAGGAGAAGATGTGGCATCGGTAATGTTGCAAATGGAAAATGGCATGCCGGTTTTCACCGAATTGTCTTATTCATCGATAGTGGAGCACGACGCGTTTACCACGGTGTTTATTTTCGTGGAGGGTGACAGCGGTTCTATGTATATGGGGCCGGGATTTGAGATCAGAACCACCACCAAAGCCGGTACGACATCAGAAGTAGTCACTTTCCCCTCATACGATTGGGCAGATCCCAATTATATCGTAAATCATGAAAGTGGTATTCCCATCAATCAAAATATTCTCGATGATATGCTTGGGTTGGGAAAGGCCGAAACTACCGGCGAAGACAATTTTAATACCGTGAAGATGGTGTGGGCAGCCTATGCATCTGCCGAAAGGGGAGAAATAATTGAACTGGACAAATTCGAATGAGGATAGGTCTTGGAACATATGCATTGGCCTGGTCTATTGGCGTACCCGGGCATTCGCCGAAGCAACCCATGGATATTTACAGCTTTCTGAATTTTGCCAATACACATGGTTTTCGACTCGTGCAAATTGCCGACAACCTGCCCCTGCTCCAACTTGGCAATGATGAATTGGAAAAAATCTATAAAGTAGCCAGAGCGCTGGATATTGCCATAGAGCTTGGCACAAGGGGTTTGACCTTGTCGAATGTAGAACAACATTTGGCCATCGCCCGACTGCTCCATGCCGATTTGCTGCGGATAGTGATAGACAAGGCAGACTACCAGCCCGATATGAATACCATCCATGCTACCATTAAAGCACTAGTGCCACTACTCGAAGCATGCCATATCAGGTTGGCTATCGAAAATCACGACAGGCTAAAAGCATCGGATTTTAGTAAGATCATAGAGCAGGCCAATAGTGCGCTGGTAGGTATCTGCCTCGATTCGGTCAACTCCCTTGGTGCCGACGAAGGCTTTGCCAGTGTTTTCGAAGTCCTTGCCCCCCATACCATCAATCTACACCTAAAAGATTACACCATACACCGCAAATCGCACATGATGGGATTTGATGTGACAGGCACACCGGCCGGTGAGGGCATGTTGCCGATAAGGGAAGTGGTAAAGGTGTTGGAATTTCATGGCAAGTGCCAATCGATGATATTGGAACTTTGGCCTGCACCAGAGCCTGCCTTCGAAGACACAGTGGCCAAAGAGCAACGTTGGGTGGAGCAGAGTGCCCGATATTTATTTCACAATTTTAAAAATACAACCCTATGACAAAAGTAGTATTAGTAGGCGCAGGTGGCAAAATGGGCTGCCGCATCACCAGCAATTTAAAAAATAGCAAATATGCCATGTCTTATCTGGAGTTGAGCCCCGAGGGACAAAAACGACTTGCAGATCTCGGTGTGTCTGTTTCCATAGCAGATCAAGTGTTGCAAGACGGAGATATAGTGATATTGGCTGTGCCGGATGTGGCCATCGAAACGGTCTCTGCACAGGTGATCCCTCAAATGAAACCCGGAGCCCTGCTCGTCACCCTGGATCCGGCTGCTGCCTTTGCCGGCAAAATATTCCCGCGTGAAGATATCGCCATCTACGTCACCCATCCGGCCCATCCGTCCATATTCAACTGGGAGCCCGACGAACAAGCTCAGCGCGATTTTTTCGGGGGCTCCCTGGCCAGACAGGTGGTGGTGAGCGCCATCATGCAGGGCAGTGAGGCAGACTATGCCATTGGCGATGAGCTCAGCAGGTTAATGTATGCCCCTGTAACGAAAAATTATAAGATCACGGTAGAACAAATGGGCTTGCTCGAGCCTGCACTGGTAGAGACGCTGTGCTCTACCTTGCAGGTCATTGTGCGCGAAGCCCTGGATATAGTGATAGAAAAAGGCGTGCCGGCCGATGCTGCCAGAGACTTTTTGTTGGGCCACCTCAACATCCAGTTGGCAGTGCTCTACGACCAAATCCCCGGAGCCGTTTTTTCAGATGCGGCCAATAAAGCCATTGTCCGGGGCAAGCCACTGCTGATCAAAGAAAGCTGGCGCGAGGTTTTTGAACCCGACAATGTAATGGAACAAATCAGGGATATTACCTAGCAGTTGTCCATCGGCAAGAAAAGCACCTGCGCAGCTTTCCTTTACGGAAAAAAATCACACCGGTAAAGGAGGAGCCAGGTCGATAAGCTTACCGATAGCCCAATGCGCTTTTTATGCCTATAGCGTTGATTCCCATCGGGAAACAGCCCAGATTAAAAAGACATATCAGAAATATACATTACAATAAAAACCTCATGAAAACGCAACTACTAAGCATGGTACTGGTACTGGTTACTTTTTTTTCCGCTTTCGCGAATGTAGAAGTAGCCATTTGGCATAAGCTGGAAATCGGTTTCGTGAGTAGCAAATCCTATCAAAATCCCATTTATGAAATAAGGAAATTAAGTCTTAGCTTCACTTCTCCCTGCTCAACATATTTGGAAAACTGCAAGTCAAAACTAATTTTGAAATAAAATAAATCATTATGAAAACTTTATTGGGTCTCCTTGTTGGAGCGTTATTCTTTTTGTCACCGGTTTTTTCACAACAATTGAAGGTAAGTGAAAACAACAGGCACATAGTGTACACTGATGGTAAACCCTTCTTTTGGCTTGGGGATACTGCCTGGGAGCTTTTTCATAGATTAGACCGCGAAGAGGCGGATTTGTATGTACAAAACCGGGCAGAAAAAGGCTTTACCGTCATTCAGGCTGTGGTGCTTGCCGAGCTCGATGGGCTCAATGATCCTAATCCTTATGGCGATAAGCCTTTAATTGACAATAATCCTGACAAACCAAACGAGGCCTACTTTAAGCATGTGGACTATATTGTAAACAAAGCAAATGAACTGGGTATTTTTATGGGAATGCTTCCGACCTGGGGAGATAAATTTAATAAAAAATGGGGCGTGGGTCCGGTAGTATTTACTGAAGCCAATGCCTTTAACTATGGCAAATTCCTGGGCAATCGCTACAAAGACAAAAAAATAATATGGATAATGGGAGGTGATCGCAACCCCGAAAATGAATCCCAATTGAAAATAGTGAGGGCTATGGCCAAAGGCATAGCAGAGGCCACTGCCAAAAAACAGCTAATTACCTATCATCCGATGGGTGGCAGCAACTCCTCTCAATGGTTCCATCAGGATGAATGGCTCGATATCAACATGTACCAGTCGGGGCATGGCGAGGTGAACAACCAAAACTACAAAAAGACACTGGCCACCTACGAAATGACTCCGGCCAAACCAGTGCTGGATGGCGAACCATGCTACGAAGACCATCCGATAAACTGGAATGGGCAAAATGGATGGTTTGATGCCTTCGACAGCCGACGCGCCGGTTGGTGGTCGATGCTGTCGGGAGCTTGCGGTCATACCTATGGCAATCATAATATTTGGCAAATGTGGCAACCGGGGCGACAGCCAATATCTGCGGCAAGGACTCCCTGGCAGCAATCCATTGATTATCCCGGGGCTTTTGAGGCCGGATACATGAGGGCATTTTTCGAAAATATAGCATGGCAAACCCTCACACCTGCCACCTCGCTGGTGAAACAAGGACCAAATACACATGGTATGGATGTGCTGGCTGCCTCCTCGGTCGATGGCGCGCTGTTGGTGGCCTATTCGCCATATGGCTCCAACTTTAGTCTTGACCTGGGTAAAGTAAAATCTGAACAGCTTGCTGCCAGTTGGTTTAACCCTCGAAACAACAGCTATGTGCAACTGCCCAATCTGCAAACCGGTGCCATTGTTCAATTCGATCCTCCGGCCGATCCGGTTCGTGGCAATGATTGGGTGCTCATGCTCATGGCGAAATAGTCCTTTCAACTAATTAAAACCCGGAACACATGAAAGAAACTTCACAAGAGATGCTCTGGTATGGAAGCAACAAGGCATTGCCTCCCATCCATCAGCTCAAAGCTGGCCGTTTAGAATTGAATTATACTTCCGGACTTATAAGAGATATTAAAATAAACGGCATCGAAGTGCTGCGCATGGTATATTTTGCCCTTCGAGACAGCAAATGGAACACCATACAGCCAAAAGTGGAAAATGAGGTGTTTGCGCAAAGTGAAGCATCTTTTGAGCTAGCGTTTGATTGCATATACCAATCGAAGGAAATCGATTTTATATTTCACGCATCCATTCAGGGTACAGCGCTCAATCAGCTCGTTTTCGAAATAAGGGGTGAGGCGTTCAGCGATTTTCAAACCAATCGAACAGGCTTTTGCGTGCTTCATCCCATAGGCAATTGTGCCGGAGAAGACTGTAAAATCGTTGCTCCGGATGGTTCCATGTCTATCGCACGGTTTCCGGTATTTGTTAGTCCGCACCAGCCTATGTTCAATATCGCTCAAATGTCGTGGAATATCGGAGATGACGGCAAGGCCACGCTTGAATTTTCGGGCGATGTGTTTGAAATGGAAGACCAGCGCAATTGGACAGACGATTCTTACAAAACATATTGCAGGCCGCTTGCCCTGCCTTTTCCGTACGACCTGCAAAAGGGTGACAAAATCCACCAACAAATCCGGTTGGAAGTAGAAGCGCCAGCTATATCAAATGCCCAAAGAAACCAGGAATATCTCTTCCGTTTCGACAATCGTGGAGTAAAAACCTTGCCGAAAATAGGCATTGGAAGACCGAAAATCACGCCTGTGTTAAGTGAACACGAGGCCAGGCTGATAGCAGATGTGGGATTCGACTTTTACGATGTGGCACTGGCTTTTGTGGACGGGTGGCAAGCAGAACTAAAAAATGCAACACAGGAGGCTAAAGTACTTGGCCTTTCGCTAAAGCTCGAGGTTCAGTTTTCAGATAATTATAAAGATCAGATCGACGCGCTAAAGCAGGCATGTGAAAATGAAAATTGTGTGCCATCACATATCATGATGCTACGCTCCGGCAAATTGGTGACACCAGATGCCTTTACAGACCTGGCGCTGCCGCTTTTGCGCAAGGCATTTCCATTGGCCGCGATAGGTGGCGGTACCATGGGTTTTTTCGCAGGCCTCAACCGCAACCGCATATTGCACCAGGAACTGGATTTTGTATCATATGCCATCAATCCGCAAGTACATGCCGTCGATCAACAAACCCTGATTGAAAACCTGAAAGGGCAGTCGGCAACGGTGATCACAGCAAAATCTTTTCGGATAAAAAGGGGGTAAACATAAGCGCCGTCACCCTCAAACCGCCTGCTGGTGCTTTTCCAAAGGCTTATGACGCCTCAGATCAAGAACCGGCAGAAGATGTGGACAGCAGGCAGGCAGCGCTCACGGGCGGGGTTTGGACTCTGGGATCGATCAAGGAGCTGAGCGAAGTCGGAACAGAGGCGCTTACCTACTACCAAACCGTGGGTTCGAAAGGAATAATTGCGGGCGGAAAAACGACCATGATTTATCCGATGTATTATGTATTTGCCGAGATATTAAAACACAATCATGCAAGCCTGTTGACTTCGCGATCTTCGCATCCGCGCGTATTTGAAGGCATAGTGCTCGAACATCAAGGTCAGAAAACTATGATTCTTGCCAACTTGACCGGAGAACATATAGTAGTCGGCATAGAAGGGATGGCGGAAAATGCCAGGATAAAAAAGCTGGACGAAAAAAGCATGGAAAAGGCCATGTACCACCATGAGGAATTTATGGCATCGCCCTTCTGCACGTTTAAATTCGAACAGCCTGTCAGCAATATCAAGATCAGGCCATATGGGCTGGTGTTCATCAGCGAATAATCACATCTTTGGTTTGTAATGAGTCATAGACGATCGCTTCAGGCTGCAATCTCTAAGCATATTTCTCCGTTAATGCCCGGCTTATAACTAATGCGCCGGGAGGAGATAAATTTTGCCCTGACCATCCCTGGCATAGCTGAATTTCTTTTTAGTAATTTCGAGGCTTTATCACCATATAAATTTTATATTGGCAATCAGCGCGTTTTTTTTTGAAACCTCTCAAATTCAGCAGGGCATGAAAATAAAATTTAACATTAACTATCATACTGTCTGGGGACAGAATCTGTATATCTGCGGTACCAGCGACCTGTTGGGAAGTATAAATCCGTCGAATGCCTTGCTGATGAAATCCTCCGGACAGGGCAATTGGCAGCTCGAAATCGACCTCCCAAAGTCCTCTTCGTTGCATTACAAATACCTCCTGAAAGATGAAAGGGGAGAGGAACAACTTTGGGAATGGGGAGACATGCGCAGGCTGTCGATTCCGAATACTGCCGCCACTGTAGTGGTAGAGGATGCCTGGCGACCTGAACATGATGTGGAAAATGTCTTATTTACCCAGGCATTTACCGAAAACCTGTTTAAAAGGAGTAAGGCCGCAGTACCCAAAGAAACCACCAGAGCCAATACGCGTCTGCGACTGATTGCTCCCAGGATCGGCAAAAACCAATCCTTTTGTGTGACGGGGAGCGCCCCAAGCCTTGGCAATTGGGATCCTGCCCGCGCAGTGATCATGGACGAATCGGCATACCCGGTGTGGCGGGCAGACATTCAAATAGAAGATAGCTGCGAATACAAATACGCCATTTTCGACCACGACAAACAAGGCATCATCGCGTGGGAAAGTGGCGAAAACAGATACTTGTCGCGATCAGGCGACAATAAGGTGGGCTTCGTGATCAAAACGGATAATAAATTCAGATATCCTCTAGGGCTGTGGAAAGGAGCGGGGGTGGCTGTTCCTGTGTTTTCGATAAAAACCACCACCAGTTGCGGCATCGGTGAATTTATGGATATTAAAAAATTGATCGACTGGGCGGTGCAGACAAGGCTAAAATTGGTGCAGATTCTTCCGATCAACGATACGGTAGCCACCCAATCCTGGACTGACTCCTATCCCTATGCCGCCATATCGGTATTTGCGCTCCATCCCATTTATCTCCATTTGCCAAAAATGGGCACCTTAAAAGACAAAAAAACGATGCAGGAGGTTCTGGCAAAAGGAGCTGAACTCAATGCATTGCCGCAAATAGACTACGAGGCGGTGATGAAGCTGAAATCACCTTTTTACAAAAAACTGTACGACCAGCAGAAAGCGCAATTTTTGAAAGACGAAGGCTTTAAATTATTTTTTGAAGAAAACAAATCCTGGCTGGTACCTTATGCTGCCTTTTCGCGCCTGCGCGACCAGTTTGGCACCCCCGATTTCACCCAATGGGCTCAATACTCCACCTACCACAAAGACATCATTGAAGATCTCGTCGATCCGAAGCAGCCAGACTACGATCACTATGCGGTACACTATTTCATCCAATACCATTTGCATTTGCAAATGAAGGAAGTCGCCGACTATGCCAGGGAAAAGGGCGTGGTGCTCAAGGGTGATATCCCTATCGGCATATACCGCAATTCAGCAGATGCATGGGTAGAACCGGGGCTGTACCATATGGACAAACAGGCAGGTGCTCCCCCCGACGGCTATGCCATTTCCGGCCAAAACTGGGGTTTCCCCACCTACAACTGGGAAGAGATGGCCAAAGACGGGTATAGCTGGTGGAGACGGAGATTGTCGAAGATGGCGGCCTATTTCGATGCCTATCGCATCGACCATATACTGGGTTTTTTCCGGATTTGGGAGATTCCCTGGCATTCGGTCGAAGGCCTTATGGGCAAATTTAATCCGGCCATACCGATGTTTGTAGATGAGCTGAAAGAAAAAGGCCTTCATTTTGATCATGATCGTTTTTGCAAGCCCTATATCCGTGGATATATGATTGATGAACTCTTTGGCGCCGATGCTGCCTGGGTCAAAGAGCACTTTCTCTACCAGGGTGAAGCTGATTTTTACCACATGAAAGAAGCTTTCGATACTCAACGCAAAGTGGAAGCGCATTTTGCTTCGTTGCTGCCAGTAAACGACGACAAGGAGCGTCTTTTGAAAATAAAACAGGGCTTGTTTACCCTTATTGGCAATGTGCTGATGCTGGAAGACGAGCATAATGAGGGCAGGGGCTATCATCCAAAAATCGCCCTTCATTCCACATATTCTTTCAAAGAGCTGGATCCCGCAGCCCAATATGTCCTGGACAAAATCTACATTCACTACTTCTATCAGCGACAAGAAGATTTTTGGCGCGAAAAGGCCATGATTAAGTTACCGGCCATCATCAATGCCACCAATATGCTGGTGTGTGGAGAAGACCTGGGGATGGTGCCGGACTGTGTGCCTGGTGTCATGGACGAATTGGGTCTGCTCAATCTGGAAATACAGCGAATGCCCAAGAAAACCAATACTGAATTTAGCCATCCGGTAGAGAGCAAGTACCTGAGCGTGGTGAGTCCGAGCTGTCATGATATGTCTACCATAAGGGGCTGGTGGGAAGAAAATGCCGAATCTACCCGGCGATTTTATTCAACGATTTTGGGTCAGTTTGGCGAGGTACCCGTAGCCTGCGAACCCTGGGTGAGCCGTGAAGTGATCGTCCAACATTTGCAAGCTCCGGCCATGTGGGCCATATTTCCCATTCAAGACCTGGTGGCGATCGATGCCAGCCTACGCCACCCCGATGCGCAAGCAGAGCAGATCAATGTGCCCAGCAATCCGAAGCACTACTGGCGGTTCCGGTTTCACCTCAGCATAGAAGATTTACTTGCCGCCCACGACTTCAACGCCCGGCTTGGAGACTTGGTGACACGGTCGGGTAGGGGCGATGAACATGCTCCGTGAAAGTACTTGAGGGCGTCGCAGGATTTTTAGGGGCTTAGCCGTATTAGAAACCGAGCCAGGGCAATGTCCCTGGCCGTAGGGGTACTATCGCAGGTTGGCATACATGCAATCCGTACAACAGGGGGCAGATATCTTATTGGCCACCGCCCATCATCATTTTCTGAAGTTCTTCTTGTGTGATTTCGTTGTAACCTGCCGTCTTTTCAAAGACCTCGTCAGAGACTGCCTGCTTTTTGATGTCCGTTGCCGTGATTTCCATCTCCATATTTTGCTGATTCAGGCTATACTGTAGGGGAAAACCTTTAAGACCGGCAAATTCCTTTTGTGCATTGTTGCTTATTTTTTCGGTATAGTAAACCGTCATTATCCCATTGCCTTCATTATCTTTCATAATGGCTTTTTTGCAAGGATAACCTAATATGGTTTTGCTTTCATCAAAATAATCTATCAGTGGCGCTTTTTCGTCTGCCTTTTCAAACTCATCCTGGTTTACGGCCATGCGCAGTTTCTGACCTGCCATATCCATTTCTATAAATCCAGATTTGTTGTCCATGTCACTGATCACCACATTTTTTCCCATCATCTGGCTTTGTTCCAATCTCGACTTGTTTCCTTTGATGGTGACGGTCACTTCCTGTGGCAGCATGGCCTGGTACGCCTTCATTTCTTCGGGCATGTTTACGTAGTTGATGCCGTATTTTACTATGCCCTCAAAATCGCTTTGCGCAAATAAAAAAGAGGAAAAAACAAACAAAAAAAAGGTGAGCAATGGTTTGACAGCAGTTTTCATTTATCGTGTTTTAGTTGAAATAGTATATGATGGCTAAAAATAAGCGGGAGAAAGTTCATTTCCTATAGGATGATTCGATTCTGATTTTGGTGGAAAGAAAAAAAAATCGGCAGCATTACGCCAGGGGGTTTACCGCTTTGGGACAGCCTCCTTGCCGCTTATTTTATTGGTTATTTTAGAGTCAGGTACATATTTTCTTTCCAGGGCATATCAGTTTTGGGCAAAGCCTTCATTTTGTCCAACATTACTTCACGGGCAGATCGTGCAGGTTCGTTGAGACTAAGGCCTGTGATCAATTCTACGGCGCGGGCAAACATGTCTTCCTGCAGGGTGCCAAGCTCCGCATTCAAATCATCCTGTATAAAAAAGTCGGGAGCAAAGCCTGCGACAAAGTCACTGACACCAGCGGCATTGGCTGTTTTGAGCACAATAGGCTGCATGGCCCAGTTCAGGGCTTGCTCTTCATCGTGAATGGTGACTGAGCCAACAAACTTGCCGGTAGTGTTTTCTTCTCCCACCAGTACTACATCCATATATGGCCTCAAACAGTTGATCATGAGCTCACTTGCTGAGGCGGTGTTGCGGCTGACCAAAATATAGAGTGTATTCAGGTTGAGGTTGACCGGTGGCACCACAAACCTGGAGAGGAGATTTTCTGATTCTTCTCCTTCTTCTTGCACTATTTCACTGGTAATCTTGTCGTTCCACAGCATTTTGGCAAAGATTTGCCGGGCATTTACCACATTGGCTGGCGCGATCATGCTCGACAGCAATATGGCGGTATTGATCGATCCTCCGGGATTGTAGCGCAAATCGAGCACCAAATCTGTAATGCCTTCTTGTCTGAAACGGCCAAATGCAGTCACCAGCGAATCTTCGTATTCCTGGATGAACTGGTTGTAAGACAAGTAGCCTATCGTATGTCCTTCTAATTGGAATGTTTTACGCATCAAAAGTGGGTTTTCGGCAAGTACTACCGCACTGAGTGCCTTTTCTGAGACCGGAGCAATTTTTCCTTCATTGTCAAACTCCCCGAAAGTGAGGGTGTAGTTGTCGAGATCGAACAATAAATCCTGGTAATTTGAAGTGTTCAACTTTGTTCCATTCACTCTGTAAAATTTATCGCCCCGCTTTATGCCTGTTTTATCTGCCGGAGAGGTGGGTACCACATATTGCACTATGCCCACCACATCATTTGATCCCGGCAAAAGGAACAGTTTGAAATGATGACCAAAGGTCTTTTCTATACCTTTGAAGCTATTGATCAACGCGGCATAATCTTCAGTGATAAAAGACCAGCGATCGGTCGGTTTAAAGAGCATATTTTCGAAAAGCTGCTTCGGATCCGCAGCATTTCTGTAGTCTGTGTTTTGTGGTATCAGATCATTCCACAGATAGGCTTCGTTCATGTTTTCCCAAATGAAGGTATTTATTTTTGAGAAATTCTGAGCTGGCTCTACGTTTTCATCTTCTTTGCACGAAAACATAAAAAGCACCAACATGCCCAATAACCACGATTTTCGCCAGGATATAAAAATGTTGTTTGGTATATTTTTCATTGAATTACAAACCTGTTTTTAATACAATAGTTTTAAAACACTATACTGCCCCTATTTATTGCAATCCGGTGCAGTATCATCAAAAATATTCTTCATAATCATTCCATTTGCGATAGAAGGCCAATGCTTTATAGGTCGGCTTTTACCCTGTCACAGACCGGGAGCAGGCTCATACGCCCTTGGTTGAGGGGAGGTATGCCTGTTGAAAGGGTATCAGCCAGGTGCCAATCGCATTTCAAATGGTTATGGATGGCAATTGCCTGCAAGCGACCCTGGGTTTTTCATCATAGTTTTTTTTAATATCGCATATCAGCCTTCTGCCGATACTCCACTTTTCCCAATGCACTATTCCCTCAGTCTTTCATCCGGCCCGGTTCCATTGGGTTTTTCATACTTTGTCGATAGCACAAATTTGTCGAACTCAAAGCCGTCTTCACGCATCGAAAATTGAATTTCGTGCAAGCCTTCCTGTTCAATTTCTATAAAAATCAATCCCGGCTTGCCACAATGTTCTTCCTCGGTTCTTTGCTTGCTCGCCCAGCTCCATTCATTTTTGCCTTCGCACCATTGCATTCTCTGTCCGCTTTCCGGCCATGTTCCGTCTATTCCCATATGAATGCCATTGTCTTCAGTGCCTGTACTGTAGGCCCTTACCCACACATAGTATTTGCCCGGGGTATTGAAATATACCTGATAGTGGAGAATTGCCATCTGCCCGGCTACATTGCTGAAGTTTTCTCCGGTCACCAGCTTGTCGGCATGCGTTATTCTGGTGTCGGGCAAGCATTCCAGATAGGAGTTGGCGCTGGCATTGCCGGCATGAGCGTCCGTAACTATATCCCATTGCCTCACGTTATGCAGCGATTGCCGGTGGAAATGTTCGGCTTCTACCGCCACCACACCATCGCGTTCTTCAAAAGTCGGGTGTTGATTTTTTTCAGGTTTCTGGTCTATCCGCGGGGTTGTTGTGGCCAGAGAAACCCAACACAATGCGATAAGTAATTTCATTTGATCTGGTGTTTAATTTTTTAGTGGATGGATGGCGAGAGCGGCTATTGGTTTTTTGTCAATAAGATAGCCCAGTCTTTGTCGCCGTCTTGCGGGGCGCTGCCCAGTTCGATCACTGCGCCACCACTCACCGTACCGATATCGGTTTGTTGCAATTCACCTCCCGTGCGAGGGTTGAACCAACGCAGGGTAAATTCGCCATTTGTTGCCAACAGATCAAGGGTAGAGGTGCCTCCATAGGGCAGATAAACCAGGTAGTATTCGCTGGCTTTGGCCAGGCAATAGTTGCCTTGAGTCACCAGTTCATCCCTGGGTTCCATTTCCCAAAAAGGAACATATCTTTCGAAAAAGCGAAGTGTATTGCTGGTATAATCCCACATTCGGTCGCGCGATCGCCAGTCTTCTGCTCCTAGGTCGTTATTGTGGTTTTTATAACCAAAATACCATTCGGCACCACCTCCACCGGCCATCAGGTTGCCCCATAGCACTTCGCTGCGCACGGTATCCTGGTTGTGGTCAGCTCTGTCGTCCGGATCTACGCCACGGTGAGCCGGGCCAATTTCATCTATGCATACCACCCATGGGTGGCCTGCTTCGGCAGAGGCTTTCGTCCAATGGAGTGTCTCTGTATGGGCATCGCGCATATTATGAATCTGTATGGAAGGCCCGTCGATGTGGGCATCGCCCAGCAGCTGATCGAAGATTTCGTAACGAGGCTGAGGCGCGGCATGGGTATGAATGGCGAGGAAGTTTTGGTATGGATTAATGCTTTGCAAATATGCCGACATGGCTTTTTGCTGAGGCACGGTTTGCGCTTTGGGCGTAAAATCAGCAGGTCCATTTTCTTCACCCATATTCCAGGTAATGGCCAGGTGGTGACCAAATCGGGCAACAAGTTCGCGATAATACAATTTGCGCTGAAGGCCGGTGTCCCCATTGTCGAGCAGCAGTTCGTTTTCCGTCTCCTGGGTAACAATGTGCAGCATAAGCCCGAGCTTTTCCATGTGGTCAAAGACCACTTCCCACTGGGCGAGTTTAGAGCAATCGAAGCGTAGGCGCTCTTCGTAGCTGGTATATGGCCATACATCTTTACCATCGCCTTCTATGTTCATGGTGAGAAAATATACCGAATTGATGCCTTTGGAGGCCAGATAGTTGATGGCGCCTATCAGATTTTTTCCTTTGCCACCCTGCCAGGCCGGGTCGCCGGTTTTCCAGTCTTGTGCATGAGCTTCGTAGCGGTGAAGTTGCGCTTTGTTTTCGGCCTCGCCACTTCTTTCTTCGGGCGAACTGCCTTTATAGGTGCCATCAAAATCGGCATAGCCCAGCAGGTTTTCCGGGCTGTCAGCGCCTCCCTTGAGGAAGTATTCTCCGGTCTCCTGAAATTGCAGATATCGACCGCCTACGTAATTGAGCCGCCCTTTGGCCCTTAGGTCTGGCAGTGAAGCCAAACTTTCTTTCACATTAATTTTGCCTGTTTGTCCGTCAAATGCAAGGGCTTCCCCGGCTTCGGGGTCTGGATCTACAGCGATATTTGCGCCTTTTCTAAAAGAGGCCATATAAGTCCAGGTTCCCACTTCGTCAGGACGGAAAACAACTTTCCATATGGCTCCTGCCGTGGCGCTGCTTTCTGCGGCATTTCCATCAGCAGCAAAATACCCCGGTACGGTATATTTTTTTTCGCCAAGCGAAAAGGTCACATTCATCCGGTAGTCGGTAAATGGGTTGATCGTATCAGCTTCTGACGTTTCGGGGCCAGTAAAAGAGAGTTCTACCTTGTCCCATTTGTCAGCTTCTATACTTTTTGGAGCATGGCAGCCGTAGATGCTAAAGAAGGTGAGGAGGAACATTATGGGTGCAAAGAATTTCATTTGATTTTGGATTTAGGGTTTATGAAACTAATTATTTTAAATTTTGAGAAATCGAAAGGTGAGCTGGTCTGTTGCTTTTTAAAAAATAACACGGTTTAGAATGTTCAGCGCCACTAAGCGCTTGATAAAAATATTGTTACAAATTTTTGTAGTGTGGCTTTCGGTTCTTATCGCTGCGGAAATTTGACCAGCGGTCAAAGTCCGTATGCCTGATATGACGCCATCATAAAAATAAACCTTTCGTTTGTTCTTTCAACTAGCCCGGTACAAAAATTACAGATGAACCTCGATAGGGGATATTGCTGACAAGCACCATTGACAAAGCATAAAATTCTCAAAAGCCTTTAGGGTTTTTAATTTTCCCATGCTGGAATATAAGCGAGCGTTGTCTTTTGAGATTTGGAAAATTAGAATCTGCACATGAGCCTGCTTTTAAGACAGGCTTCAACGACGCGTTTCAAGCTTTTTATATGCACAGGGTTAATGGTAGCCTCTTGGTCAGCTTATCAATTACTTTTTTCGCTATCTCCTTGTTTTTTTGTATTCCGTCGCATTCTATTCACCTGGTTTTTGGTGCGATTGGTCTCACTTTACAAGTTGAGACCTGCTAAAGGGTATTTTTCAAAACTTTCATCCAACCATTCGTTAAGCTCCATGCCGGCAAATATTTGACCCTGGACTGTTGAATAGGAAAGAAAGTTAGCGTAGTAGGTGATGGTCTGGGATAAAATGCAGTAATGCAGAAAGATGTGAACCTGCGGAAGTGGGAAAGGATATGATGAGAGAGGTTCGCATCTTTTTATTACAGTAAAACACAAGCTGCCTGTGACGATTAAATGAGTTTTGGGCAGGGAGTAAGATTTTTCATGGTTAGGTTGTCTGTTTAACGAAAGTGCAGGTCGAGAGGCTTGCACTTTTTTTTAGTGAATAAGGGGTAAATTCCTTTTCAATGCGACATTTTATCTTTTAAATTCATGTCATAAAATCAGGTACAATATCATGATGAGAATATCGGACAAAACCAACCCTACGGAATACCGCGCAGTACAAGACCGGTACGATGAAATGACCTATAGACGATGCGGAAACAGCGGAATCAAATTGCCGGCGATATCCCTGGGGCTTTGGCATAATTTCGGTTTTGTCGACAGTCTGGAAAAGGGCAGGAACATGCTCAGGGCTGCCTTTGACGCCGGCATTACCCACTTTGATCTGGCCAATAATTACGGACCTCCGTATGGATCGGCAGAGGAAAACTTCGGAATCATACTAAAAAGGGATTTTTGCATTATCGCGACGAATTACTCATTTCGTCTAAAGCAGGATACGACATGTGGCCTGGTCCGTATGGAAATCTGGGTTCACGGAAGTACCTGATCGCCAGTTGCGATCAAAGCCTGCTACGCATGGGTCTGGAATATGTTGATATTTTCTACCACCATCGGCCCGATCTCGATACCCCGCTCGAAGAAACCATGGGCGCCTTAGACCATCTCGTTCGCCAGGGCAAGGCCTTGTATGTTGGTATTTCCAACTACCCCGCAGACCTGGCCGAAAAGGCAATATGTATTTTGAAAGATATGGGAACCCCCTGTCTTATCCATCAGGCACGATATTCTATGTTTGATCGATGGGTAGAAGACGACCTGCTCGACATTCTCGATGACAATGGTGTCGGCTGCATTGCTTTTTCCCCCCTGGCGCAGGGCATGCTTACAGATAAATATTTAAATGGGATACCGGAAGGTTCACGCGCTTCCAAAGAAATGAGCTACCTGGAGCGCAATCAGGTGGAATCGCAGCTTCCCAAGATAACGCTGCTCAATGCCCTGGCTCATGATCGTGGCCAAAAGCTAAGTCAGATGGCATTGAGCTGGTTGTTGAAAGACGACCGCATCACCTCCGTGCTTATCGGCGCCAGTTCGGCCAGTCAACTAAAAGAAAACCTCGATGCGCTGGATAAGCTGGAGTTTGATGAAGATGAAATCAGAAAAATTGATGAAGTACTCAAAGGCTAGGAGCAAAGTCCGGCATCGCTCAGATGTTCAAAAAATCTACCAGATTCGCTTGGCCAAAGACCACTTTGCAAGGGGGGATGAAAATCAAAAAAAAACCTGCCGGGATGCTCGATCCCGACAGGTTACTAATACCTGCGTTTTTTCTTCCGACCATGTAAACCTGTGGTGCAGGAGACCCCTGGAAGCGTGCGGAAGCGAGGATCCGTTTAAGAAATCATGGACGATGTATAAACGAATAGCACAATCAATACCAGCAGCGCTATGGCCAGGTTAATGATTTTTTTCATTGGCTTTTCATAACAATCAAATTTATTCTACACTGTGTTTCTTTTCTTAACGATAATGTAATCAAAACATTATATAGCCAAAATGTTTTGGTTTTGGTCAAAAAAAAGAGCCATCGACAGGCTTGCAGTCGATGCCCGTGGCCTTTCAGTCAATCTGCAAAGATCTTTTTACTGAATCCCCCCTGCCCACTTTTGGAAAAGGGGGATTGGCCTGGATTGGTAGAAAATATAAATCGCTTCCGATAATGCAATGATCCTCATAGTTCCCTGCCGGTAGCTGGCAGATTGCCACACTCCGCGAAAAGCTCCGTTCGCAATGACGGCGTAAGGCAGGCGCCATTGCGAGCTGTCTGAACCAGGTTGCGCAGACGCCTGCTATTTTGCAGAAGTGCAATAAAAACAAAGAGCCATCGACATGCTTGCAGTCGATGGCTCTTTGCTTTAGCCACTGTGTGAATGGTACTACTGCTATTCTATGAGCATTTTCTTCACCGCTTCTTCACCATTGCTATACAACCTGTACAGGTAGATTCCCGGGGCGATGGCTCTGTTGGCTTTATTTCTACTCCAATCGATTTCATGGATGCCTGCATCATAAACTCTTTCGTCGGCATAAATGATTTCTCCGAGCATATTTACCACGGTAAACTGAGTCAAACCTTTTTTGGCAATTTTAAACTTCACTTTTGTGTCAGTGCTAAATGGATTAGGGAAATTTTGGAACAACTCGAGTTTGCCGTTGCGCAACGCATTGATATCAATATTGGCCGCATTAGACCTAATCGACAGTTGGTTGAGCCTGTCGTCGTAGGCCATGGCTTCGGTAATGGCCGAATTGAGTTCTACAGTGCTTATTGCCTCCGGTTCCAATACCACAAATTCCATAACAAACACAATGGTGCCATCATCCAAAGAGGCGGCTTTACCATGGTGTTCGTCCCACATGGTAGCCACGACGCCTTGTCTGGCCATTTCTTCATTTAGCGAAAGCTCAAATACAGATTGTGAGATGCCCACATATTCGAGCTGGGAGGCATCCCAGCCTATGGTGAACTGGAAGCCGCTGATGTCCTTGAAGTTGCCTGCAACCACAGGTATTTCTATGCGTTCGCCTTCCATACGGATATCTTCCAGGTCGAGAGCGATACTTTCTTTGCTGGTGCGGCCTGAGGCGTCGTTGATCCATGAGTTGTTTACATCTCCTGCTTTTACGCCTTTAAAGTTAAGATTGATATCTTCTTCGTCCAACGGCACTTCTATGCTGGTGGCATAACTGAAGGGGTCTGTGCTTAAATCAAAGGATGCCGGTATAAACAACCAGTTGTAACCGCTTCTGAAGCTCTGGCTGATGCCCAAAATCACTTTGCGCATTTCCACCAGGTCTATGGCCGATATAGATTTAGATCCATCGACATCTGCGGCTATATATTGGTAAGGATCGCCAAACTCTTCCATTTGCAGCATATGCCTTCTTGTCTTTATGATGTCGAGCGTAGTCACGTACTTTTGCAAAGGTGTATCGTCTTGTTTGCTGGCCGAAAGCATATAGCTGGATTGCTCGTATGTCTCTAAGGCATATGCTCCATCCGTACTGGTAAGCCTGGCCAGAGACTCTTCGCTGGCTGTGGCTTTTACCTCAACGCCATTGATCGGCAAGCCTGAGTAGGTCTCTACCCTTCCTGCTATAAATTTGTTTTGGAGAATATTGATCGTCACGTCTTTGGTGTTGAACGGCATATCCATGCCACCGATGGCTTTGATGAATATGGAACTTCGTTCGAATCGCAAACTGGCATTTGGCTGGCCGCTTTTGGCTTTGAACCTAAGTGCGAATAGTTTGCTGCCATTGGGCAGGTCAATCGGGTTTTCACTGGTTTGATCAAACACCAGCTTACCCTGGCTTACCTGCTGCAAGTAAAAGGCATCCATACCGGCCACATCGCTTTCTTCTATGCCGACAAACTCAAGTGCGGATGGATCCCAATTTAAACTCAGGCTGGTGCCGATCACATCGGCCAGTTGATCCACAAGCACCGGCATCACAAATTCCTGACCCGATCGTATGCTGAGTTCGTCGAAACGGAAGGTGGCCGGAGAAACCAATTGCAACTCAAAGCGGTCTGCGCCATAGCTTTGAGCTATGTTTTTGGTAATGCTAAACTGGTAGGTAGCACTGTTGCTTACGGTCGTGGTTTTGTTTACATACTTATCCTTCAATCGCATCATCGTGCCTTCGGGCATATCTTCTATTTTTGGAAAGGTCATGGTATAATTTCCAAATTGATAGGGATCGATGTTGAGTTTTACCACTTGCACGCCGCGCGCTTCGCCCATGGCATTAATGGCCAACAGCTTGTCGTTGATTTTCGATGACAGGTTTACATAACCACCTGCAAATTTTAAGGCATCATATGACACGTCATACTCATTGGTAGCATGGCTCACAAATGCCACAGCGGTTTCATCTTCTTTGCCCTGTTCAGATTTTACTTTGATAAACACTTTGGCCAGGGGCTCATCGCTTTTCCTTAAGAAGCTATTGCCATTGGCGCTTGCTTTCGAAGACTCTGAAACACTCAAATTGGCTGTGGCAACATTTGCCTTCACAAAAAAGCCCTGACCCGAGGCAATATATTGCGAGACACCGTTTATGCCTAATCCCGCACTGTAGGTGCCATATTGCTGGTTTGTTGGGTTCCAGATATATACTGCGCTTCCGCTGATGTCCGATTTAGTAACCAAATCCCAATCTATTTCGCAAGGGTAGGGGTTTGCAAAGAAATTCCACCCGCCTCCATCTAGAGAAGACGACAAAAATGAGATATCGAAATTATAAGTTTCAGGGTTTCCGGCGACATTGTCGATGCCATCCCCGATCACCGGCAAGCCTTTATTTATGATCACCTGTTCAGTTGCATACTCTTTGGTCCACAGCCATAGCTTCATGCCGGTAGCTACATCCACATCATTTGTCATGGAAGTAAAATTCTCCCATCCATCCACGCCTCTGGCTCCTGTGGTTCCCAGATTTTCATTATAGGTTCCTATATTGGTCCAGCCGGTAGGGTATCTTTCGGCCACGCCCTGAATCCAGATATCATCGCTGATGTTAGAGAGTTTTTGCCCTTTTATCGGGGTGCCAATATAGCGCCAGCCTTCCGGACCGGTACGCAGGCTGCGTTGCCATACGATTTGGCCTTCGAGCTTACCTCCATCTTCTATGGTAGCTATTCGTGCAGTGTTGCCAGGTGTAGATACCAGGGTGAAATTGCGTGTATCGTCTGCGCCGTCCACATCAATGGTGGCATTGCCATTAATTTTGAGGGTATTGATAAGCCTGATATGGATATTGCTCACCACACCGACAGCATTGGTATTGCTTACGGTTATGTTGCGGAATGTGTCGGTCCTGTTGGGAACCGAACTGAGGATGGTTTGTTCGCCGGTGCCATTGAAGTGGGTGGTAGCGCCCAGGTCGGTAAAGGTGCCATCGAGGGTAAGGTTGCCCGCCACTCCCAGTACGATGCCTTCATTCAATCTCAGCGAGGCGCCTGGCTCTACCTCTACGTTGTTGTAGCTTTGGTCGGTAGAGATGGTCACCACATTGCCCGTGGTCACAATCAGGTCGATGGCCTCGCCCACTTCTATTACAGTAGTGGTGTCAGATAGTAGAAGGGCGGCGTTGTCGGTGGCGATGATAGTAAAGAACTCATTGGTAGCATCGTACAACAGGTCGGTCCAATTGGCCTCCCCTGCGGCGAGCATCATTTGCGGGGCGGCAGGAGTAGATGATGTACTGGTGATAGTGCCGGTGCCGAGTCCCCTCGACAGATCTATGGTTTGGTTATTGTCAAGATCGAGGTTGCCATTGGCATCAATAGCCTGAACCGAAAGCGAAAATTCCACCCCGGAAGCTACAGTAGCAGGTACGCTGGTAAAATGCAGCCTCTCGCCCACCACATCTATGCTCACTTCATTCGACACCAGGTCTGTCAATGTGCCCGCCAGTTGGGAGCCAATCGCATTATTTACATTGCCATGGTCAGTGCCTCCGAGCGAAAATGCCAAGACTTCATTATCCGTTACATTTCCGGTTAGCCAGACGGAGAGGATGATTTCTTCGCTCGTGGCATCGGCAATTGTCAGGTCGCCCAGGGCGATATCTACGGTGATGGAGGTCGCTGAGATGGTATCGACGACCGGTATAGCCATGCTTTCTGTGTTATTGTACAAGGTTACTCCGGCTATGGCCGTAGTCCAGTCAATAACTGTGTTGCCGGCACCGACATCAAACACCAGTCTGGTCACATGAGTGGGTGCACCATCGTTCGTGCCTGTATCCACGATGTTGAAGCCAAATACGGGCACTGCCTCCTGCGCACTATCGGCAAGGGAAGAAATGGTGGTCGTACCAGGTTGCGTGAGGGCTGCCGCAAAGTCGGTATCTATATCGCTAAGGGGCACACCTGTCTGTTCAATGACATCGCTTTGATTGGTGCCATCATCCAACACATAGTAAATATTATAACTGGAAACTGCGCTCAAACCCCTGACGCGTGCCCAGAATGTGCTGTCTTGTTGGGTGATATTTATTGTATCGCTTGCCTCGGCAGCAACTCCCCCACCATTGATTCCGCTTATCACCTGGGTAGCATCTGGTTGAGCGATAGAAGGATCCTGTACTACTAAATACAAGGTAGCCGGTTCGTCCAGATTAAGCAGGAGGTCAAAACCATCCACGGCCACGCTGTCGTATTGAGGGAAAGCGGGCGAAGCTGTGAAAGATGGGGGAGCGACATCGTTTATTACTCCAAAAATTGAAAGGTTGTCAATTGCCCAAGTTCCCAATCCTCCCTCAGCATTGTAGGCGTAAATCCTTACTGTTAAAGAACTTTGATTTTGCGCCAGTGAATTAAAATCAATTTCCTCGTTCAAATACCAGGTAAAAGGAACATTTGTAGAATAGACTTGATCAATTGCAGTTGCAAAAGCGTCAAGGCTTGTCCTGACCTCCCATAAAACTGGCCCAGAATCTGATCTTCTGTGATCTAGTTCAATGGAATTAAGGTTAAAGCTATACCCTTCGTTGGCAGCTATTGAAAATTCGTAATAATAATCATCTTCAACGGAATTCGAAGCCAGAGACCAATCTCGTGCATTGAATGCCCCTGCCAATTGTTCCGTTTGCAGGCTTGCCCCCCTTGTTATATTGCTTAGATCGAGTCCAATAGGTTCATTGTCTGGTGGAAAAGACGGTTCATCACCTACTGAACCTGTGAAGGTAAAGATAGATAGTCCGGCTTTTACATTAAGTTGATTTGTGAGTAAACTAAGGTTTTGTGTGAGGTTCTTTATTTTGAAGATTATGTTAGATTCTTCGATATTGTAGGTTAATGAAGGCCACAAAGCTGTACCTGACGAAGTCGTCTGAGTCAGATCAACAATTGGACTCAGGTCACCTGTACCGTCCTCCACCGAAATATTTAAGGTCTGGTCAACATCACGGGTGTTTTTATCATCAATAGCCTCCACTTCAATACTGAATGGGGAGTCTACTTGCAATGTATGGGTAGATATTTGAACAAAATTAAGCTTTGTTGCTTCTACACGGATCGTATTTTCATTTCCTCCGGTAGTAATACTCTCTGCCCCACCACCAGTAGAGTTTATCAATGGTGTGCCGGTAGTTTCATAGGTTACTCCCGTAATGGTAAAAACCAATTGTTCATTATCTACGATATAATCACCCTGTCCAAAAGTCACTACAAGGTAAAAGTCAGTAATTTCACCATCAAGGGCGACCAATGAATCAACTGCAATTGGGATGGTAAATTCCGTATCACCATTTATATTCATTGGGCTTACCAGCTTTGTTCCGTTGTTTATTGCTGCTGCTTTGAGTGCCCTGGAGCCATTGGTAGAGAAGCTGATGGAGGTAATAATGGTATTTTTTAAGTCAGTAGCAGCAGTGGCTCCTCCATCACGGAGTTTCATGCCAAAGACTTCAAGTGAGTTGCTTGTTCTCATTGAACTGGCTAGCGCAGCATACGATTGATATTCGATATCCACAGGATAAACAAAGTCTGGATTGGCAATGATATCGGAAGCATTGGTGCGCTGACTGCCAATGGCCGGGGAGTTGGTATTGAAGGTCGGGTTGTCGGCATCGCAATTGTATTCGAACACGGCAAAGTGGTAGGTGTGGTCAGGCTGCAGGTTGGTGACCGTAGCCGAAGTGCCATTGCCTTTGTAAACCACAACATTGCCATTGCCAAGGTCATCTCCCAAAGTGTAATTCGTTTCATTGACAGGAAGCGCCTCAACCGGGGCGCCTTCTTTGGCAATTACCATTCTGCCTGTTCCGTTTCCATTGACCCAGGCGAGTGTCATTTGCTCACTTTGGATGTCGCTGAAGCTAATGTTTGAAGCCTGTATTGTGGGGCTTTCACATCCCTGTTGGGAGATCAATACGTTGTCGATGCGCCATTCGGTGGCGCTTCCGGGCGTATTGCCGGATGAGGTGTATTTGAAAGCGATGCGACCATTGGCCGGTATGGCAGACAAATCGATGGCGCCGGAAGGTGTCCAGATAGAAGCATCTTCCGACGATGGGCTAAAGCTCAAAGACTCCCAGTCGGCCAGGTAAGGGTTGCCCGATCCACTATAGTTGGTTGAGTAGAGCACCTCCAGTTTGGGGTGAATATCATCTGTGCCGCTGGTATAGCTATCGAAGGTCAGCACTTCGTTGCTGAGCATGTCAAAACTAATTAGCGGCGATATGTTCCAGGCTTCGGAGGGGCCTGATGCACCCAGGCCATTGACCGAGCTATAGCCCGACCCGCATACCCATCCTTTGCCCTGTATAATGATCGATACCCAATTGGGGATCGGGCAGGTGGTGAAGGTTTGGTTTAAAGAAGTAATATCAAATGGATTAGAAATAGCACTTGTTTTCTCCGTGCCAGAGGCCGTCAAAACCAAACCATCGCCGATGGCGTTGTGCCTGATGTTTGGAAAAGAGGCAACTCCGGCCACGGCATTCATTAAAATTGGTGTTCCCACTAAAACACCACTGGAGGTCAGGCTTACTTGTTCTGCAAATTCCACATCAAAGTTGCCGTGTACGTCAGTTCCTACTACAGTCACCGTTTCAGGCATGGCTGTGCCAAGGCCTGTAGAAACGGGTTGATTTTCGAATTGAAGATGTGAGGTGTTTACCTGAACTGTAAAGTCGTTTGAATTCATATCATAGCCTAAAACTAATTCTGGAAAAAAGCCAGAACCTGAGGGATCGGCGGTAAAACCATGGTCAAGGTAATCTACCCTGAAAGAAAGCACTGAGCCGTCTGCCAATGTGTTTGCAGACCTTAAAAAAACAGACACATCAATTACGAGCTCATCAATTGAAGGTATCACCAGATTGCCCGCTGTGATCGGTATATCGATATATTCATCGGTGATGATAGCCGCATCCGATTCTATTATCGCTCCACCATTAATTTTAACTACTGCCCCTCCAATATGATCCGTCCAATCTGCCGTGTTGGTGGAATATGGCTTTAATCGGATATTAGTGACAATAGTATTCAATGCATCACACGTTCCCAGATCAAAAAAATATATTGTCATTACATCAACGGCGGATTCAGCGTCATTGGAGGTAGATAATATCTCAGCTGCAGGTGGTTGTTCAGACTCATATACATCGGTATCATTGTCGATACAGTAAAAAGTCTGCACGTTACCAGGGGATGTTGTACCGGTTTTTATTGCAGGAGGATTAAAAATTAAATTAGAAAGTGGAGGCGCATCAATAAAAATGGTCCGGCCTATGGCCGAAGAACTTAGGTCTATGGTGATAAAAAGGTAACCCGAATTACCGGAATTGATGGTTTGATTTAAACCGGTGAAAACCAAATCACTTCCACTTGCCACCCTGTCAATGGTTTTGATCACCAAATCGGAATTTGAATCAAATACTGCATCTGTTGAATACCATAGATTAATTCCGTTCTGTTCGATATCCCCGGTATTATACGTTCCGTTGGTTTTCAACGTCATCGAACTAAGATTAGCATCGGCAACTGTTACATCCAAAGCTAGCCCATACAGTAAATTATTGGTGGTTTCGGCCTCTATAGTTCCAGAGGGCGGATTATTCAAAGTCGAAATATTGACCTGGGAGTTGCTGGTAGAATTGCCACTAATTACTATATCATCAATACTTGAAGTGCCAGATGCGATTACTGAACCTCCAATAATTCTAATATTGGAAGACATAACCCATCTAATAAAAACACTTGGCTGATTATCGACTTCGGAGGGCAAGGGAAGATTAGAAACTACTCCACTTGTCCA
This sequence comes from Cyclobacteriaceae bacterium, assembly GCA_012033595.1. GTDB lineage: Bacteria > Bacteroidota > Bacteroidia > Cytophagales > Cyclobacteriaceae > JAAUQL01. Next base: position 31,564 of record JAAUQL010000050.1, read on the forward strand.
GTCATCACCTAAAGGCGGAATGTTATTATTTGTAAAAGATGTCCAGGTTCCTCCAGTTCCTATTTTATATTCTATGATAAAATCACGAGGTCCCGGACTACTACTGCTTTGTTTAGATGATAGCAAGATATTTTGAAATCCTTCCGTGTTCACCTCTATCTGCCAATACTTAGTAGTCGCCCCATCTTTCCATTGATTTGATTGGGCGAATGATGGATAACTGTATGTAATACTTGGAGTACCTGGCTCCCGTGAAATAATTTTGGTGCTGTTTACCGGAATCCATTCATCTGCTGTGGCATTACCATCAGCAAAACTCCAGCTTACCAGGGTCACCTGGCTATATGCTTCAAAAGTGGAGGCTCCTACCAAAAAAACATCACAATAATTGCAGTGGCATATTTGTGAACGGCCTGAATTTTTTCTTGTAATGAGGTATAAATAGAGATCATATGGTAATGATTTAATGGATTCTTAAAGGAGTGTAAAAATACCTTTTTTAATTAATATTTTTCAGACAAAACAGCTAATCATTAATAGTTGCAAGGCCTCTGGGGTAACCACAGCGGTCTAGCGGCATCTAAATCTCTGGCAGCTATACAAATTTGCCCCTCATCAGCCTGGTTCATGTTTGCTCCGGCACGGCTACAGCAGGCAGCAGTGCGAATGTTCACCTCATTGGCCTGTGGGGTAAACTGCCCTCAGAAAGCGCCTCGTTGCTATAAAATATTCGATCAGGTTTATCCAAACTATTAGCGTACCTTTGCCGGCTTAATATCATACATGAAATTTTCAGAACTAGGAATTATCGATCCCATCCTCAAAGCCCTCGAGGCCGAAGGCTATTCACAACCCACACCCATTCAGGAGCAATCCATACCCATACTGATGCGGGGCAGAGACCTGCTCGGATGTGCCCAGACTGGCACCGGAAAAACAGCAGCTTTTGCCATCCCCATCCTTCAGCACCTCATCAAAGACCGAATGCAGGACAGCGGTTCGCGCAAGATCAGGGCACTTATCGTCACCCCTACACGCGAGCTGGCCATTCAGATAGAGGAGAGCTTCAACGTATATGGCAAATACACCGGAGTGAAAAACGCGGTGATCTTTGGTGGCGTGAAACAAGGCCCCCAAACGACCAAATTGCGTCATGGAATAGACGCCCTCATTGCCACCCCCGGGCGCCTGCTCGACCTGATGAATCAGGGTTTCATCTCGCTCAGGGACATCAAATACTTTGTACTGGATGAGGCCGACCGCATGCTCGACATGGGCTTTATCCACGATATCAAGAAAATTATTGCCAAATTGCCCGAGAAGCGTCAATCGCTCTTTTTCTCAGCCACCATGCCTCCGGACATTATTGCCTTATCGCAAAAATACTCGGCAATCCGGAAAGAGTAATCGTGGCGCCAAAGCAAACCACCGCAGAAAAGGTGGATCAGACGATATATTTTGTACACAAAAACGCCAAGGCCAAACTGCTGGTACACCTGCTGGAAACCAAAGACGTAAGGTCTGCTATCGTCTTTTCGCGTACCAAGCACGGCGCCAACAAAATCGTAAAGGAGCTTGGCAAAGCCAATATCGATTCGGCGGCTATTCATGGCAACAAGTCGCAGGGGGCGAGACAGCAGGCGCTGGGAAATTTTAAAAGCGGCGCTACAAAAGTGCTGGTGGCCACCGATATCGCTTCGCGCGGCATAGATGTAGAAGAGCTGTCGCATGTAATCAACTACGACTTGCCTAATATTCCCGAAACCTACGTGCACCGTATCGGACGTACCGGACGAGCAAGTGCCAGTGGCGAGGCCATCTCCTTTTGCGATACCGAAGAGCGGGCATACCTTCGCGATATTGAAAAGCTGATTGCTCAAAAAATCCCCGTCGTGGCCGATCATCCCTATACCCACGACAAAAGTGATCTTTCACCCAAAATCCACGACCTGCCGCCACGCACCATTCATGAACATGTACTGCCAAAACAAAGCGGACGCACGGACGATAAAAAACGGGAAGGCAACAAAAACAAAAACCGGTGGCGTCGTCGTTTTCAGCCTAAAAATTAGTGCCGGGTAATTGGGTAGGCCTTTAGTTTAAATCTGTACCATGTGTTTGTAAATAGTCCAGATATTGCCAAATCCCCCCTGCCCACCTTTGAAAAAGGGGGATTGGCCAGGATTTAGTAAAAAATATAAATCGCTTCCTTTAAAGCAATGATCCTCATAGTTCTCGGCCAATAGCTGGCAGATTGCCACAACTATTTGCCGTCTTTGCGAGGAGCGCTTGCGCAGCATAGCGACGCGGCAATCTCTGTCAATCTGCAATGATCCTCCCTGCCAGTAGCCAACAGATTGCCACACTACGCGAAAAGCTCCGTTCGCAATGACGGCGTAAGGCAGGCGCCATTGCAAACTGTCTGAATCAGGATGTGCAACTGTCTGAACCAGGATGGGCAGGATTGCAGGATGTGCAACTGTCTGAACCAGGATGGGCAGGATTGCAGGATGTGCAGGATTAGTAAAAAGTATAAACATCTTCCCATTCCCTGCCAATAGCTGGCAGATTGCCACAACTATTTGCCGTCTTTGCGAGGAGCGCTTGCGCAGCATAGCGACGCGGCAATCTCTGTCAATCTGCAATGATCCTCCCGGCCAGTCGCTGGCAGATTGCCACACTACGCGAAAAGCTCCGTTCGCAATGACGGCGTGAGGCTGGCGCCATTGCAAACTGTCTGAACCAGGATGCGCAGGATAGCAGGATGTGCAACTGTCTGAACCAGGATGGGCAGGATTGCAGGATGTGCAGGATTAGTAAAAAGTATAAACATCTTCCCATTCCCTGCCAATAGCTGGCAGATTGCCACAACTATTTGCTGTCTTTGCGAGGAGCGCTTGCGCAGCATAGCGACGCGGCAATCTCTGTCAATCTGCAATGATCCTCCCGGCCAGTCGCTGGCAGATTGCCACACTACGCGAAAAGCTCCGTTCGCAATGACGGAGAAAAGCTTGTTTATTCCGGCAAGGAAAGCGGAAGCGTGAATGTGGCTGATATACGGATCTGGCTATTTCCCCTCACTCAGCAGATTCATGTCTTTCATCCAGGCTTGCACATTTTGTGGCCACATGTTGTGCGAAGTGCCATCTCCTCGACCCAATCCGTATCCATGTCCGCCGCTATGAAAGAGGTGCAACTCTGCTGCAACACCATGAGCGAGCAAAGCCTCATAAAATCCGATGCTGTTGGCTACGGGTACACCGGTATCGTCGCTCGAATGGATCAATATGGCCGGAGGGGTATCTTTTGTCACTTGCTTTTCATTGGAAAACCGGAGCATTTGTGCGTCAGAAGGGTTTTCGCCAAGCAGAGACTTCATCGAGCCAGTATGCATAATATCCCCTGACATACTGATGACGGGGTACACCAAAACCATGAAATCGGGTCGGCAACTCACTTGCTGAATGGGGTCTTTGGCATCTTTTATTCCCAGGTCGAAGTGGGTGCCTACGGTGGAAGCCAGGTGGCCTCCGGCGGAGAATCCCATGATGCCGATTTTGCCTGGTGCTATACCCCATTTTTCAGCATGGTATCGGGTCATCCTTACGGCGCGTTGGGCATCCGTCATGGCCACTTCGCTTTTGTCCGTGATGTTGTCAGAGGTTGGTAGACGGTTTTTTACCACAATGCCCGCCACTCCAATAGAGTTGAACCACCTGGCGATATCGTGACCTTCGTGCTTGATGGCCAGCAACCAGTAGCCGCCACCCGGACAGATCACTACCGCAGCACCGGTGGCCTTTTCCTTGTCGGGAAGATACACCGTGATGTCAGGATCCTGAATATTGCGCACATGGCCCTGGTCAGTAATCTCCTCTTCGCCGATCAGTCCGGTGGAATAGGGTATTTTCCCAGTCCAAAGTTTCAGTGTTTCCTGGGCGTACAGGCTTTGAAAAGTCATGTACAGCACGATTGTCAAAATAAATGTAGTTTTCATGAATTGCTTATTTTAGGTCTAAAAGTATTTTCAAATAGTTGTCGGGCTGGGTATCGAGCAGATCAAATGCTTTCTGTATATCATCTACAGGCATCAGTGCGCTGATGAGGGCGTCGGGTTTCAGATGGCCTTGCTCCAACTGCGCTATGGCTTCAGCAAATTCTCCATGACTCACCCGCGATGCTACAATGCGGGCTTCTTTCCAGATTAGTTCTTTAAACACCACCGGCACCGCTTCATCGCCCAGTCCCAATACGCATACCGTACCACCGCCGCGGATACTTTGTACACAGGCACGTACCGGGTTAGCCCTTCCGGGAATATCGACAGCATGTCCGACCACCTCAAAAGCGACATCCACTCCTTTACCCTCTGTTTCATTTCTGATCACTTGCACCGGGTCTTCTCTCAGGGCATTGATCACGCGCACTTCAGGGTAGCTTTGCCTGATCATTTCCAGACGTCCTTCTACCACATCTACCACAAACATTTGTCCTTTGCTTTTGGTGCGTGCGGCTTGCATCACACATTGTCCCACCTTGCCACCGCCATAGATGGCGATGCGGTCGCCTTGTTTTACTGCTGCCCGCTTGCAGGCATGAAAGCCAATGCCATACACCTCTACCAGTGCAGCATGTTGGTGAGATACGCCGGGTGGTACCTTATAGAGCATGGAGGAGGGTACGCATATGTATTGTGCAAAGCCGCCATCCTGGTCTATCCCGATGAGCCGTAGCTTTTCGCATGCCGGAAAATGACCTGCTTTGCAGGCATCGCAGGCACCACACCAGATGATGGGGTCAACAGCTACTTTATCACCACTTTTGTATCCGGTTACTTCGTCGCCTGTTTTTTCTACCACACCCGCAAACTCATGCCCCGGTGTAAAGGGCAACTTTGTCCGGGGATGAAAATCGCCCTTAAACAAGTGTTGGTCGCTGCCGCAGATGGAAGCATAGTGTACACGCACCATCACCTCATTGGCTGCCATGGCAGGTAATGGTTTTTCGGTGATCCTGAATTCGTTGTACTGTTCTAAAACGGCAGCTTTCATGGTATTGGATTTTGTGCCCGAATTTGCATAAATAAGCCGTCGAATGCAACGCAGGACAACGATTATTGGGAATCCGCCCTTCATCTTACTTTCCGTAAGGAAATAGTATTATGCATAATTTCGAGGAATGGCCAAACCGATCCGGTATTCAAAAACTGACCGGTTGTATTCGGTGAAAAAAGGACTTATCGCATATTCATCCGGGCGACATTCTCAGTAAGGAGTATGGCATTTCAGTAAAAACACGTAATTTGCTACGTAGTTTAAATTATGAAATACAGTTTTCAGGATTTTACCAATAACCGTAAGAATAAATTTGGCCAACTGGCCTTATGGTACATCCTTGCCCTGTGTACCGTGGCTACGGTCATCATCATCGGCCAGGTGCTTATACAAAAGCACCTCAGCAGTCAGCAAAGTGACTCCCGTATAGTCAATATAGCGGGTAGGCAACGCATGCTCAGTCAAAAGATCGCCAAACTGGCTCTGCAATTAGAAGATACCCTGGCATCGGGGACACATGAAAAATTGTCTGAAGAATTGGCTGCTACCACCCGTTTATGGCAAAAATCTCATTTGGCACTACGTGTTGGTGACCCGGAGATGCACCTGCCGGGTAATAATAGCCAGGCCATAGATTCGATGTTCAGAAGCATAGAAAAGCACCATGTGGCCATTTACGAAAGTGCAGAAACCCTGGCGGGCTGGCAACAGAGCAAACGGTCCTCTGGTGCAGAGCTAACCACTCTGGTGCATACAATTCTCGCAAATGAGGGGCTTTTTTTGATTGGAATGGACAAAATCGTGTATCAGTACGACCTGGAGGCCAAACAGAAAGTAAACAGCCTCAGCCAAATGGAATACATGCTGCTGGCCATTTCACTTTTGGTCATCTTTCTGGAGGTAGTATTCATTTTCAGACCCACGGCCAGGCAGGTAAGCAAAACCATGGGCAAGTTGATCGAATCGGAAAAACAGGCCATTAAAATGACCAAAGAGATTTCGGCAATTTATAGTTCGCTCGAAAAATCGTACGAACAACTGGCCAAAGTAAACGAACCCGACGATATGCCTCGTGTATGGGCGAGGGCCGACAAAGGGGGGAACGTAAGCTGGATGTCGAATACCTTGCAACACATAACGGGTTTGCAGAACGCCAGGAGTTTGCGGATATGCGATCTTTTTCCGGGCGCCGGTCTGGGCGATGACTTTATGGATGAGCTGGTGGAGGTCATATCAAACCATGAAAACTGGTCGGGACAAGTATGGATAAAACAGGGCGGACATGAATATTGGGTAGAAGTGACGATTTGCCCGGTGCTGAACCTTGGCAATGAGGTGGGCGAAGTGCTGGTGATCGCTACCGACATAACGGGCAGAAAGCACGCCGAGCAGGATATGTATCGGAAAAACCGCAATGAAATAGAGACCCGGATCAACCAGCAAAAATACCGATCGGTGCTCATCCTCGAAGGACAGGAAGAGGAGCGGAAGAGACTGGCCATGGACATCCACGATGGCATAGGCCAGCACCTGACTTCGCTCAAATTCCAGATCGAAGGCATAGACCCTGAAGAATGTGAAATAAATGCGCGTAAGCTTGCCGAAATTAAAGCACAATTGTCCGACACCATCAAAGAGGTGCGCAGGGTCACGTTCAACCTAAAACCTACCGTGCTTGGCGACTATGGCCTGGCATCCGGCCTCCGGATGTTTGTGAGTGAAATTTCGAAATACAGTGAGCTAAAAATAAATTTCACCAATCCCGGCCACCTGACGGATCGCTTTTCGCAAAGGTTAGAGAACAATGTGTTTCGGATAGTGCAGGAGGCCATCAACAATGCCATTAAATATGCCAAAGCCGGTCTCATTGATGTTTCGATAATGAAAACAAAGGAGGAGTTGCTGATAGTCGTGAAAGATGATGGCGTTGGTTTTGATCCGTCGCAACTCCATGATGTCGGCATAGCATCGGGTAGCGGATTTTTTAACATGTACGAACGCACGGCCTATATCAATGGTAAGCTGGAAATAGACTCTGTGCCCGGAAAGGGAACCAGGGTCGAGTTGCGTGTGCCTGTAAAGCCGTCGGCAAACAATGGTAGCGGAGAGTAATAACCCAAAGAAAAACATGGAAAAGATAAAGGTAGTGTTGGTAGATGATCATGTGCTGGTGCGAAAGGGCATCAAAGCCATGCTGGATTCTGACCAGGAAATTGATGTGATCGGTGAAGGCAACAATGGAGTGGAAGCCGTGGATTTGGCCCGCAAACTCAAACCGGACATTATGATCCTGGACATTAGGATGCCCGAAAAAAACGGGCTCGAAGCAGCGGCCGAAATCCAATCGATGGCTCCCGCCACCAAAGCGTTGATTTTGTCGATGCACGATTCGGAAGACTACGTGCTACAGGCGCTAAATTCAGGAGCATATGGCTATCTGCTAAAGGATACCGACAAAAATGAATTTGTGAAAGCACTGAAGCAGGTACACCAGGGCATCAGGTACTTTAGCGGGGCGGTGTCCAATATTCTCGCCAATCAACTACTCAGCCACACACCCGCCACCATAAAAACGCCCATGCAGGAAGACAGCTACCATCTCACCAGACGCGAAAGGCAGATTTTGTCCATGATCAGCAATGGAAAACACAATAAAGATATTGCCGAGGCCCTGGAAAACAGCGTGCGCACAGTTGAAACCCATCGCTTCAACATCATGAAAAAACTCGGAGTCAACAACGCTGTGGATATGGTGAATAAGGCGATAAAAGAGAATTTGGTGTAATTGATTCAATAGATTTTTACTGGTCTGAGGAGGCATAACATTTTTACAAACGGACATATATTAGATGACGAGAGATACCAGTCTGAATCAGGATGTGCAGGATAGCAGGATGACCAGGATTGGTAAAAATTATAAACCGTTTCCCATAAAAGCAATGATCCTTATAGTTCCCGGCCAATAGCTGGCAGATTGCCACACTCCGCGAAAAGCTCCGTTCGCAATGACGAAGAAAAGCAGGCGCCTTTGCAAACTGTCTGAATCAGGATGACCAGGATTGCAGGATGAACAGGATTAGTGAAAAATATAAATCGCTTGTCATAACCCAACTTGCACCGGAAGGGCATCGAAAACACAAATTTTAAGATATTTTCTTGTACAAATCATGTACTGCGTGCTGGAATCGGGGTTTTGTGTTTAGAAAGTCGATTGTAGTGATGTATGGTAT
>JAAUQL010000158.1 GCA_012033595.1 Cyclobacteriaceae bacterium
TAGCCATGACGTTTGTTTGTGTGGTAACATCAAACATCATAAACTTTAGCGAGGTGTCAAAGCCTCGCTATTGTATTATTCCAATAACCAACTCAAGCTTAAAAACTTTCCTCGGATGACAGTAATTAGAAATTACTTCGTTGTTGCTATTCGAAATTTCACAAAAAACAAATTTTTTACCTTCATCAATGTTTTGGGCCTTTCCATTGGCATTACCTGTAGTATCCTTATTCTGCTATGGGTTTTTGATGAATTATCTTTTGACAAATTCCTTACTAAGGAAGATCGACTATATCAGGCATGGGTCAACTCCGATTTTGACAATACCATTAACTCATGGCGATCGGTGCCTTTGCCAGCCTATGAAGCACTAAAAACAGCCAATGCTTCCATTAAAAATACGGCGGTTTCAGATTGGGGAGGGGATCATCTATTAACTGTCGGTGAGAAAAAGCTGATGCTTCGTGGATATTTCGCAAGTGAGGAGTTCCTGGAGATGTTTGAGTTTCCGTTGCTTTTTGGTGATCCGTCTAAAGTATTGGATGATCCTTCTGGAATTGTGATCACCGAGTCTGCTGCAAAAAACTTTTTGGCGATGAAGATCCAATCGACAAATCCATCCGCGTCGATGACAAAGGGGAGCTCATCGTCGTGGGCTTGCTAAAAGACATTCCCAAACATTCTTCATTTGAGTTCGAATTTTTGCTGCCATGGAATTATAGAAGACAAATAAGCCCCTGGGTGTTGGAAAATGAAAGCAACTGGGGAAATTACTCATTCCAGGTTTATGTAGAATTAGATGATCCTTTGAAAAAGAATGAAGTTGATGACAACATTAAAGATTTGCTCAAAAACCATGGCGAAGACGAAATAGAATCGGAGATGTTTCTGTACCCGCTGGAGCGTTGGAGGTTGTATTCCAACTTTGAAAACGGAATAGAAAAAGGTGGAATGAGTAATTTTGTTCAGCTTTTTAGCCTCATCGCTATCTTCATCATCGTCATTGCGTGTATCAACTTTATGAACCTGAGCACGGCAAGATCGGAACGCAGGGCGAAGGAAGTCGGTATAAGAAAAACCGTGGGATCGAGTCGCGGAAGTCTGGTTTTGCAGTTTATCGCCGAATCGATACTTATCTCTTTTCTGGCCTATATTATTGCAGTTTTGATGGCAGAAGCCCTATTGCCATTGTACAATAATCTGGTCGAGAAAAGCCTTTTTATTGACTATCGATCCCTGGAGTTTTGGATATTTTCCATCACGATGATTCTGATTACGGGATTGATTTCCGGCAGTTATCCTGCGTTTTATCTTTCATCTTTCGAGCCTATCATAGTACTGAAAGGAAAATCGCAGGTGGGCAAAAATGCCAATATGCCAAGGAAAATCCTGGTTACACTTCAGTTTAGCTTTTCCATTTTTCTGATTATCGGCACCCTGGTGATCTATGATCAAATACAACTGGTAAAAAACCGACAACTTGGATATGAGCAGTCCAATTTAATATTTGTGGACCTGAATGAAGAACTCGATCGCAACTATCAGGTGATAAAAAATGAGTTACTTCAAAGTGGAGTCGTAGAGGCCACCACTGTTTCCAATAGCCCCATCACCAATATAAACTCCAATAATTTTCTGGGTTGGCCCGGCAAACCAGAAGATATGAGGGTACTGTTCACAACCATTACCTGTCAATATGATTACACCAAAACGATGGGCATTAAGGTAATGGAAGGCCGGGATTTTTCCGAGGATTTTGTAAGTGATTCGACAGCGATCATCGTGAATAGGGCCGCTATGAAAATTATGCAATTGGAAAACCCCATAGGCACAGAACTCGATCTGTGGGACAAAAAACGCACCCTGATCGGCATTGTCGATGATGTGATGATGGGATCGCCCTATCAGGAGGTGAAGCCGATGTTGATGATTATGGACGATTGGGATGGTATTATGACTATCCGTATGGCAAAAACCGATGATTTGCAGGCTTCACTCAAGACTATTGAAGGGATATTCAACAAGTATAATTCGGCTTATCCTTTCGACTATAAATTTGCCGATGTTGAGTTTCAAAAAAAATTCTCCACCATCAACATGACAAGCAGGCTTTCTGGCATTTTTGCCATTTTAACGATCTTCATCACCGGACTGGGACTTTTAGGCCTGGCAGCTTATACCACCGAACAAAGAACGAAGGAAATTGGTGTGAGGAAAGTGATGGGTGCAACGGTTTTGAATATCGTCACCCTTATATCGAAGGATTTTTCCCGACTGGTTATTTTGGCATTTCTTATTTCATCCCCCATTGCATGGTATCTGCTCAACTGGTATCTCGATCGATATCCGATAAGAGTTGATATCGGGATTTGGGTTTTCCTGGTCACGGGAATTTTTGCTTTGGCTTTTGCGCTTTCCATTGTACTTACCCAGGCCCTGCGTGCTGCTTATGCCAATCCGGTCAATTCTTTGAGAAATGAGTAAAAAAAGCAGCATCGCTCCCGATGCTACACAATGCTTTTCTTGCGTTCAGGAATTGATACTATAAGTTTAGCTGCGGGGTCATTCTTAAATTCGGTTTTACTACTTTAACCCCCCCCCTCTGGCGCGGAAGTTACTTCCGTGCCCATTGCAATAGCGGCAGTTTCGCCTCTGGCGCGGAAGTTACTTCCGTGCCCATAGTGAAGATCGTGCCGATGCAAGCATCCTCACCCGATGTCAACAACATCCATAGCGGCTGGCCTGTCGGCGAAGATGCCATTGACTATAAGTATGGTAACGTAAGTGAAGATCCACCATAAAAAAATTCCTTATCCTAACGTACGATTGGCAATTTGCCGAACAAAATGGAGAATCGTACGGTACGATTGGCAATTTGCCGAACATAATGGCAAATCGTACGCTACGATTGACGATTTCCCGCAGGTAACGTACCATGTCATTTACGACGATCTATTTTTTTTATAAAATGAAGAACCGGACGGTACGATGGGCCTATACCGCAAGGACACAGAATAAGATGTGAGGTTTTAAGCTCCACGTTTTGCAGGACTCTTGCAGGAGCTTAGGGCGGACAAAACAGCGGAAAAAAGATGACCCAAGTGCTGTTACTGGCCTCCGCTTATTCTATAAATAAATCTTTTGTTCCCTACATGTACTACTTATCATAGAAATTCCATTAATAATAACAGATTTCCAGGGTGAGTTTGCCATTATGTAGTGCACAACAAGTGATTTATGTTATATATGAGCGTACATTGTTTATATAATGGTTTGTAATTTTTTGTTCGGCAAATAAATATTGGGGTCTTATTATTGATATTCAAAGGATTGTAGGTACATCGCCAATTTTTATATAAGTTTTATTTACGAATTATGTAATTAACTTCATTTCATTATTTAACTGTTTTTCTACCACAATACAAAAGTTATGATACCAAAAATTCATTCCAAGAGCCTTGTCAGCGATATCAACTCCATTGCTACCTCTATCGTTAACGATTTCGACAAGCGCAGTTTCGCCGACGATGCATTTATGACCTTGCAGATCGACAAGCTGAAGGACTACACTGCACAGATGGTAGCTGCACTCAACGAACGCGAGGCTGAATCGATCCTGGCACCGCTGGACAAAAAGCGCGATGAATTGCTGCGTGTTATCTTTCGCGAAGTAAAAGCCAAAAGCATCTGGCCCGATGAAGCCATCAGTTCCGCCGCCGCCATCGTTGCCGCCGAGCTTGACAAGTACGACAGCGATATCATCGTCATGCCCTATGGCATGGAGAGTGCCAACATCAACGCCATGTTGCAGGACTTCAAAAAGGCAGAGGTAGTAGCCGCCATGAAAACACTAAGCGGGCTGAGTGAACTGGTAGTGCAATTGGATGCTGCCCAGCGGACATTCGAAGCGGCCTATTTGCAGTTTATCGACCAAAGGATCGAAAGCAAAAAATATCTTTCGGCTACTGTGCTCGGCCGCCTGCTCACCAGACAGATCAACAATGAAATCGCGCTGTACCTCAACGCTATGAGCAAGGCCAGGCCAGATACTTTTGCAGCTTGTGCCGAAGTGGTGAAAATGATCATAGAAAACAGCAACGCCAAGGTAAAGAACCGCAACAAAAAGCCGGATGAAGAGCAAAGTGATATATAATTTTTGATTGGTATTAGTCATACAGAAGACGCCGGGCTTGCCCGGTGTTTTTTTTGCGTCGGTCACATGCACATTTCCTTTAAGACCAGGGTATTATATCAACATCTTTTTATCATTATTAATTTTTTATACCGTCTAATGGCTTATATTTATTTTTTGATAGTGCCCATTTTTTAATAACGACGACATGAAAGGAACCTAAAAAATCCGATGCAAGGCCTAGGGTCATTTACGCAGCAACACAGCGGAGACCTGACTGGGTAGGCAGGTTTATCCACCTAGGGCGACAAATACTTTAACTAAAATAAATAATACAATAGAAATACAGCCGATATATCAACCAATATTGTGTTGATAGTAGATTGATAGGCACAAGAATGAAAAACAACAAAATTAAATATAATGAATGGAGATGAATTTGATGAAATAGATGAGCCAATCATAGATGTTGAAGATTCCGAAGAATCTGCTGCACCAATGATTTATGACATATCGAGTTATGGTGCTGATCTTGATGTAGAAGGACTTGTCAAAAGATTAAAAAGAGGCGATATTTTTATTCCTCCATTTCAAAGAGACTATGTTTGGAATCAAGCAGAAGCTTCTAGATTGGTTGAATCTCTTCTCCTTGGTTTACCTGTGCCTGGAGTTTTTCTCGCAAAAGAAGGTGAATCCAATAAAATGTCAGTGATTGACGGCCAACAAAGACTCAAATCTCTTAGGTTTTTTTACGATGGGTTTTTTAATCCTAAAGAGGAGGACATTAGAAAAAAAGTATTCAAACTTAAAAATGTTCAACCTCAATTTGAGGACAAAACGTATGAAAGCTTGGAAGAAGAAGATCGAATAAAACTTGATAATTCGATTATTCATGCAACAATAATTAAACAGGAATCACCGAATGACAATAATACAAGTATTTATCATGTATTTGAACGACTCAATACTGGAGGCCGAAAATTAACCCCACAAGAAATACGATCAGCTATATACATCGGCAAGTTAAACGAGATGATTTCTGAATTGAATGAACATCCTTCGTGGAGAGAACTATTTGGTAAAAAGAATAATCGCCTCAAAGATCAAGAGATGATTCTAAGATTTTTGCGATGTATTCCTTACTGAATGAATATAGTAAACCTCTGAAAGAATTCTTGAATAAATTCAATGGTCGCTACCGTAATCCAACAGAATCAGAAATTGAAAGACTGTCTAACGTTTTTAAGCAGACTACTGATCTCATTTTGGAAAAATTAGGAAAGAATGCATTCAGACCTGATAGAGTATTCAATGCGGCTGCTTTTGAGGTGCTTATGGTTGGCATAGCGAACAGACTAGATCAAAACATTGATTTTGATTCGTTAACCGAGAATATTGGAAGCTTATATAAAACACAAGATTTTATAGATTCAATAACAAGAGCAACTTCAGATGAGAAAGTTGTGGATCAAAGACACAGGCTGTTCAATGAATTTGTAGAGGAGTATGTTCAATAATACAGAGCTAAATAGGCAGTATAATAGAATTTCTAAATTAATAGAAAAAACAAAACAATTTGAGCCTGACGATGAACTTAGGTCGCACCTGACGAAATATATATGTGTACTTTGTTCTGGATTCATTGAAAATTCCGTTTATCACGCATTTTGTGATATTGCAGATAGGTCTTGTGCACCAAGTGTCGTGCTTACATATTCCAAAGCTCAATTGTATAAAATTCAAAATGCTAATGCAGAAAAAATTAGAGATCTAACAAAGTCTTTTAATCCAGAATGGCACGATGGAATACGGAATTATTTACAAACAGATAACCGTGGATCTGCTATTAACTATATACTTAAAGACCGACATAATATTGCTCATGGAAGAGATTCTGAAATTACTATCGGTAAGCTTGAGGAATATTTGAAGAAAACAGTAGAGGTCATTGTATACCTTGAAACGAAAATGGATGAAACCAGTGCTTAACATTCGCTGATCAGTCATGGGGTTTCTGTGATTTTGAAAAGATCAGAGCTGATGGAAAGTTCAGTGCAATATTTAACTTTAGAAGATAAAAATCCCAACGCCTGATAGCGTGGCGTTGGCGGTAATTGGGTACAATAAGGAGGTTAATTTTATTATTTTAATGGGGCATCCAATAGATTCATTATTTATTCCAAAATCTTTTAAAAGCAATAAATGGTATTTGATAATATTATGGTGGGAAGTTGCTAGAATACCGTATAACCTGATAATGTTACTTGCTGTATACGGAAGTTTTTATATCTGTTTTGTGACAGTTCCTTTAGTTTATGAAGCAATAGGAATCCTTTTGAATTTATTATTCACACTTTGCTAGATCTGATTTAGCCCCCTAATTCGTCGGACATAATTATAGTTTTAAATTAGTAATTATGTCAAAGAGAAAAAGAAAATTTAGCAAAGAAGAGAAGCTCTCCATATTGAAAGAGGCTTCGGAGCAGGGTGTA